>JANXZB010000097.1 GCA_025355765.1 Actinomycetes bacterium | reverse complement strand
GCCGTCGGAAAATTCGACCGTCAAGGCATTGGCGATCGAGCGCTTATCAGGGTCGTGGTAGTCGGCCGTAAATGCAGTATCTTCCACGCAGCTGATCTTCTCGCGAAGGGCGTCGATGCGCGGATCCTTTGCGACGTCATCCTCGTAATCTCGCGCAGTCAAGCGGCCAAATATCAGCGGAACGGCAACCATGTACTGGATGCAGTGATCCCGGTCAGCTGGATTGTTCAGAGGACCTTTCTTGTCAATAATTCGAATGCAGGCTTCGTGGGTGCGGATCGTCACCTTGGCGATATCGTCCGCGGTTTTCCCAAGTTCTTTCATTTTGCCAAAAATCGTCATTGCCGCTTCGACGCCAGTTTGTGAATGAAACTCTGCGGGGAAGGAAATCTTGAAGAGGACATTTTCCATGACGTACGAGCCGTACGGACGCTGGAACTTGAAGTGCTCGCCTCGAAAGAGGGAATCGTAGAATCCCCAGACCTTTGCCGTGAGAACTGTTGGATATCCCATCTCCCCCGCTTGAGCCATGAGAGCAAGGCGGACTGCCCGCGCTGTTGCATCCCCGGCAGCCCATGATTTCCGAGAACCCGTATTTGGGAAGTGGCGGTATGTGCGAAGGGATTGTCCATCCACCCAAGCCAATGAGACCGCATTGAGAATCTGATCGCGAGTAAGCCCCAGCATTTTTGCCACAACGGCAGTGGAGGCAACCTTGACCAAGACGACGTGATCAAGCCCAACTTTGTTAAACGAGTTTTCCAGAGCGATACAACCCTGGATTTCGTGAGCCTTGATCATCGCGGTCAGGACATCGCGCATCACCAGCGGCTTTGATCCTCCTGCTACAGCATTGCGAGAGAGCCAATCAGCGGTCGCCAGAATTCCACCCAAGTTATCCGATGGATGGCCCCATTCGGCGGCAAGCCAGGTGTCATTGAAATCCAGCCATCGAATCATGGCGCCGATATTGAAAGCGGCCTGCACGGGGTCTAATTCGTAGTTGGTACCAGGGACTTTCACGCCATTTTGAACAACTATTCCTTGAACAAGTGGCCCGAGAAGTTTGGTGCAGGCAGGATATTCCAGAGCTTCAAAGCCACAACCCAACGTATCCAGAAGGCAGTTCCAGGCGGTCTCATAGGCGACATCTGAACTGATCTCGAATTTCTCTACGTAGTCGACAATGTCGATGATCTCTTGGTCAAATTCTTGATGGACGTTCGTACTCGTTGCTGACACAAGTGAACCTATCGATTCTCAATTGGAAGAAAGTCCAGATCATCTGGACCGGTGTAGTTGGCGCTGGGGCGAATGATCTTATTGTCGTTGCGTTGTTCTATAACGTGAGCCGACCACCCAGAAGTTCGTGCGATTGCGAAGATCGGCGTGAAGAATGAAGTGGGAATCCCCATCTTGTTGTATACGACGGCGGAGAACCAATCCAAATTCGGGAACATCTTCTTCGTCTCCCACATAATCGATTCAATGCGTGCAGCGATTTCGTAAAGGTGCATCGATCCCTCATCATGCGAAAGCTCTTCAGCCACAGCCTTGATCACTTTGTTTCGAGGATCTGAGATCGTATAAACGGGGTGACCGAATCCTAGAATTACTTCTTTGTTTTCAACTCTGGCACGAATATCACTTTCGGCCTCATCAACATTTTCATACCGTTGTTGGATTTCCAGAGCCACTTCATTGGCTCCGCCATGCTTTGGGCCACGTAAGGCGCCTATCGCGCCCGTAATTGCGGAGAAGATATCTGATCCCGTCCCTGCAATGACCCGCGCCGTAAAGGTGGACGCGTTGAATTCGTGCTCGGCGTACAAAATGAGAGAGACATGCATCGCCTTGATCCATGTCTGATTTGGTTTGACCCCGTGCAGCAAATGCAGGAAGTGCTCCCCAATCGAATCATCATCTGTCTCAACTTCAATCCTCTTGCCGCTGTTGGCGAAGTGGTACCAGTACAGGAGCATCGAACCCAGGGAGGCCAATAACCTGTCAGCGATCTCTCGCGCTTCCTCGTCTGTATGAACAAGGGATTCAGGTGACTGAGCGCCAAAGGCGGAAACTGCAGTGCGCAGCACATCCATGGGATGCGCGGTTGCTGGCAGCGCCTCTAAAACTGTCTTGAGCGAATCAGGCAGGCTGCGCAAAGATTTCAATTTCTTCTTATAGTCAGTCAACTCTTGAAGATTCGGCAGCTTTCCGTGAACAAGGAGAAAAGCTACTTCCTCGAACTCACATTTCTGCGCCAAATCAATAATGTCATAACCTCGGTAATGAAGGTCGTTGCCGGTCTTTCCTACCGAACAGAGCGCTGTATTGCCTGCAGTCACGCCAGAGAGCGCTACAGATTTCTTGGGCTTGAAATCCACCTTTGCGTCGTCGCTAATTTTTATCGCTCTCCTCGGTCACTTGGAATTGATCCAATGCTTTTTCATATTCGTGGTAATTAATCCGCTCGTAGAGTTCCTCGCGCGTTTGCATCTGCGAAATCACGGCCTTCTGAGTTCCATCTCGGCGGATCGTTTCAAATACTTGCTCTGCCGCCTTGTTCATCGCCCGAAATGCTGAAAGCGGATAGAGAACCATCGATACATTCACACTGGCAAGTTCGTCAGTTGTAAATAAGGGCGAGAGGCCGAACTCCGTGATGTTTGCCAGGACTGGCACTTTGATCACGTCGGTAAATTTTTTATATGTTGCTAAGTCGGCGATTGCTTCGGGGAAAATCGCGTCAGCGCCTGCTTCCACATATGCGTGGGCGCGATCTAGAGCTTTCTCCAATCCCTCACCGGCGATTGCATCAGTGCGTGCCATGATTAAAAAACCCTCGTCATTGCGGGCATCGACGCCGGCCTTAATGCGATTGACCATCTCGTCTTTGCTCACCAATTCCTTATTCGGACGATGCCCACAACGCTTGGCGCCAGCTTGATCCTCGATATGCATCCCTGCCGCACCACTTTTGATCAAAGATGTAGTGGTACGTGCAATGTTAAAGGCCGAAGCGCCAAATCCAGTGTCTGCATCCACCAACAAAGGAAGATCGCAGACATCGGTGATTCGACGCACGTCAATTAAGACATCCTCCAACGTGGAGATCCCGAGATCGGGAAGGCCAAGAGAACCTGCTGCGACTCCGCCACCAGATAGATAGATGGCTTTATACCCGGCCCGTTTTGCTAGGAGTGCATGGTTGGCGTTGATCGTGCCGACAATCTGCAATGGAGATTCTTCAGCCAAAGCTTTTCTAAAACGAACTCCCGCGGAGAGTTGAGTCACCGCAGGAGCGTACCACTGAGGAAATTCCTTAGTCTTGGTTCTGTCGCTTCGCCCGAGCGGTCAAACGTGCGCGCTCGTCTGCATTGAGAATCAGCTTGCGGATTCGAACCATGGCAGGGGTAACTTCGATGCACTCATCTTCACGACAGAACTCGAGGGCTCCTTCCATGTTAAGTCGCTTTGGCGGGATAAGGCGCTCGGCCTCATCGGTACCGGAGGAACGCATGTTGGTCAGTTTCTTTTCGCGAACTGCGTTGACATCCATATCTTCAGAACGTGAGTTCTCGCCGATAACCATGCCTTCATAGACTTCAGC
>JANXZB010000092.1 GCA_025355765.1 Actinomycetes bacterium | reverse complement strand
AGAGGTCGCGACAGTTCTTGCCGGGACTCCTGAGTCATTGGAATTTGGCAGACTTCGAGTTTCTTTTCACAAATCTGGTGAGATCGAACTTACTCACGAGACGTACCACCCGTGGACCAGTCCCGCGCGGATTACATTCTTAGATCGCAACATTAACGAGAATTCCCCGCTTGTAGGAATCAAGACCCTGCCGTTCACCGAGAATATCGAATGTTTGAGGTTGGCTCATGAGGCCGGCTTTGATGATGGCATCCGTTTTAACTCACAAGGCAACGTTGCCGAGAGCTCCGTTTCGAATCTTCTTCTGAAAATCGACAGTAGATGGGTTACGCCAAGTCTGAATTCTGGATGCCTGCCCGGCGTCACGCGGGGTTTGGCCCTCGAGTGGTTCGATATCGAAGAGAGAACGGTGGCCCGTGAAGATTTAGAGCGAGCCGAATCAATCTACCTGCTCTCCAGTTTGAAAGACCTGCAGCCAGTTTCAGCACTGGAAGAACGCTCCCTTGAGATTGATGTCGACTTAGGGAGAGAATTCCTTAATCACAGGCTTGAATATATAGATCCGTGAAGGGCTATTAGCTCATCGGTAGAGCGCTCGCTTCACACGCGAGAGGTAGCAGGTTCGACACCTGCATAGCCCACCTTTAGGTAGACTCGCCGCATGTCGCAGATAGAAATCATCCTAAACGGTCAAAACACGTCGATCTCAGTTGATCAGCGACCCACCCACCTTTTTGCTGAGCAGAAGGATGTCGTCGTCTGCCGGATCAATGGGGAACTTAAAGACCTCTGGACCGACCTGCAGGCCGGCGACATTGTCGAACCCATCTCAATTTCTTCGCCAGAGGGACTCAAGGTTCTACGTCACTCGACGGCGCACGTGCTTGCCCAGGCAGTCCAGCAGGTTTTCTCTGACACTCGCCTCGGAATCGGACCTCCAATCACCGATGGTTTCTACTATGACTTCGATCCAGCCAAGCCATTTACTCCAGATGACCTGACCGCACTGGAGACCGCGATGCGCAAGATCGTCAAAGAAGGCCAGCGTTTCCGCCGTCGCGTAGTCACCGAAGATGAAGCGTTGAAAGAACTTGCGCACGAACCTTACAAATGCGAACTGGTCGGTTTGAAGTCTCCGGCGGCCGATGAATCCAGCGTGGAAGTTGGCGGCGCAGAGTTGACGATCTATGACAACTTGGGCCGTGATGGTCAACCCGTCTGGAGCGACCTTTGTCGCGGACCGCACCTACCATCGACAAAGCACATCCCAGCTTTCAAACTCATGCGCAGCGCGGGCGCCTACTGGCGTGGCTCTGAGAAGAATCCAATGCTTCAGCGCATCTACGGAACCGCTTGGGCTACCCAAGATGACTTGAACATGTATTTGGATTTCCTTCTTGAAGCCGAGAAGCGCGACCACCGTCGTCTTGGTGCAGATCTAGATCTCTTCTCTTTCCCCGAAGAAATCGGTTCCGGACTTGCCGTCTTTCATCCCAAGGGCGGAATCATTCGCGCGGCAATGGAGGAATATTCGCGTCGTCGACACGTCGAAGAGGATTATGAGTTTGTCTACTCTCCACATTTGACCAAGGCCGCGCTTTTTGAAACTTCGGGCCACTTGGACTGGTACGCCGATGGAATGTATCCGCCGATGATTCTTGATGAGGAACTGCACGCTGACGGAACCGTGAAGCGAGCCGGTCAGCAGTACTACATGAAGCCGATGAACTGTCCTTTCCATAATCTCATCTACAAGTCTCGCCAGCGTTCATACCGCGAATTGCCTTTGCGTTTATTCGAATTCGGCACGGTCTACCGCTACGAGAAGTCCGGCGTTCTGCATGGGATTACGCGAGCTCGTGGCTTTACGCAAGATGATGCCCACATTTATTGCACGAACGAGCAGATGCTCGATGAACTCGACAGTTTGCTGACATTTGTTCTCAATCTCCTTCGCGATTATGGATTGAGCGAGTTCTACTTGGAACTCTCAACGCGGGATCCTAATAAATCCGTTGGCGAGGATGCCGATTGGGAGAGAGCGACGGAAGCTCTTCGACAGTCAGCCTTAAAACAGAATCTCGAATTGGTTCTCGATGAAGGTGGCGCGGCTTTTTACGGTCCAAAGATTTCTGTGCAAGCCAAAGATGCTATCGGGAGAACGTGGCAACTCTCTACGATCCAGGTGGACTTCCAATTGCCGCCACGGTTCGACCTCGAATACGTAGCCTCTGATGGATCACGACAGCGGCCGGTGATGATTCACCGCGCCCTTTTTGGATCGATCGAACGCTTCTTCGGCGTTTTGACCGAGCATTATGCCGGCGCTTTCCCACCATGGTTGGCACCAGTGCAGGTAATGGGTATCCCTGTTGCTGATTCGTTCGAGCCGTACCTACGCGAAATCGTTGCTCAAATGAAGAAGCGCGGTATCCGTGCCTCCATTGATGCCTCCGATGATCGCATGCAGAAGAAAGTACGTAACGCTCAGTTGGAGAAGATCCCCTTCATGATCATCGCTGGAGATGAGGATCAGAAGGCTGGCGCGGTCTCATTCAGATACCGTGACGGCCAGCAGCGCAACGGCGTCTTGATTGCCGATGCGATCGACGAGATTGAAAGTGCAATTCGAGAGCGACGACAGGTATAGGTGGTTTCCATGATTGATGGGGTCGGAATGCCCGATGCGTGGCAGCGGATGTGGGCACCCCATCGCATGGAGTACTTGCGCGGAGAAAGTCGTCCGCTAGCCAGCAACGATGTTCCCTGTCCGTTCTGCAGAATCCCCACACTTACTGATGAAGAGGGTTTGATCGTTCATCGCGGCAAAGACGCTTATGTCGTGATGAACTTGTATCCCTACAACGCGGGTCATCTTCTCGTGTGTGCCTGTCGCCATGTTGCCGACCTAACCGATCTTACGGAATCAGAGCGAAATGAAATATCGGATTTGACCGTCCATGCGATGAAGACGATTCGGAAAGTAGCGAACGCCGCTGGCTTCAACATCGGAATGAACCAGGGCGAGGCATCTGGGGCCGGCGTTGCCGAGCATATTCACCAACATGTTGTCCCACGTTGGGGTGGGGATTCGAATTTCATGCCGATCATTGGGGGAGTGAAAGTGCTTCCCCAACTTCTATCGCAGACTCGATCGGACTTAGCCGCGGCTTGGTAATTACTGCTCGAGTTGGGCGATGTAGTTTCTCACAACGTCGACGCCAATTCCTTTTTCTATCCAAACTGGAATTGCAGGGAACATCAGACCGGCCGCGAATCCATCTTTGCCCATGACATCGATTGCAGCTAGGTACTCACTGCGAAACTCCTGCACGAGAGTGTGATGTTCAGGCTCGCTCGGAAGGATCTTCGGCGGCAATGTTGAATAGTCATAGATCTGCATGTCTTCTAAAGAAATGAGCGCACAGGCAACGCCGCTGTCATCATGTAACACCAAGTAAGGAGTCACGGTGAGGTCAAAGACCCGATTGGCCAGCAGGACTGCATCATCAAAGTCAGCCTCGGGGTTCTCCAGGCCGGTGACCGCTATCAGCCTGGGAACCATGGAGTCGTTAAGGGACTCCCATAGGGCAATGGATTCGGGATCGATGCCCGTCGCCGGATTGATAACGAAGATCGCCAGATCGCATTCACTTGGGTTTGGGGGATTGATTACCCCGCCAAATTCATGGGCAATTGCCTCAGGATCGGCGCTGGGATGGCCAAAGACGTGAATTCGAGCTGAGGATTCGACCGCAGACCTCGGATCTGACAGGTTTGAACTAGGTATCGCCACGGGATCAGCCTACGATGGTGGCGATGATTAGCAATCTATTGAAGCCGGCGGTTACACGCGCCATCACCCCAGCGGCTCGGGGACTCCTGCGAATGGGAATGACCCCCAACTCCATTACGGTCGTCGGCGGGCTTGGCGTCGTGGCTTCCTCCTTTGCGTTTTTTCCGAGTAGGCATTTCTTTGTCGGCAGCCTGGTTATCACCTTTTTCGTTTTTAGCGATCTATTCGACGGCACCATGGCACGAATCTCGCAAAGAGGACCTAGCGCATGGGGTTCATTTCTAGATTCCACGGTAGACAGGATCACGGATTCATCGATCCTTACGGCCCTCTTGATCGGTCTGGATTCGCACGGAGATCCCTTAATCCCAGTCATCTTGTTCGCGATCGTCACGGGGCTCCTGGTTCCTTATATCCGGGCAAAGGCTGAATCCATCGGTGTCGAATGCAGTGGGGGCCTAGCCGAGCGAACGGAACGTCTGATCATCGCCCTGATTGCTATAGGCCTGTACGGTTTGGAAGTCTCCTATGCGTTGGCGATCGGCATGTGGCTTCTGGCGCTGCTCGGAACTTTCACGGTAATTCAGCGCGTTGTGATCGTCAACAAGGCCGTCAAGCATCTATGAATAAGCTGGTCGATTCATTTGTTGCCGCTCTTTATCTCTGCGCATGGAGAGTCGTGGGGTGGCTTCCCGAGACGACTGCATATGCACTTTTCTACAGAATGGGCCGAGTCTTGGCCAAACGAGAAGGTAAAAGTGTGGCCAGGCTCCGTTCAAATCTCGCAAGAGTGAAACCCGAATACACCTCCGCACAGTTGGATACCTTGATGCAAGCATCAATGCGGTCTTACATGCGCTACTGGTGTGACACCTTCCGTTTCCCTGATTGGTCTACGGAACGGATGACGCACACCGTCGAGGTTCACGACGAGAATCTATTGATGGATGCGATCGCAGCGGGTACGGGTGTCATTGTCGCCTTGCCACACGCCGGCAACTGGGATCATGCGGGTGCTTATTTCTGCAGCAAGGGCGTCAAGTTGGCAACGGTAGCCGAGCGACTCAAACCTGAATTGCTATTTCGAAAATTCGTAGCG
>JANXZB010000039.1 GCA_025355765.1 Actinomycetes bacterium | reverse complement strand
GCGGTCGATATCGCTGGCCAACTTGATCTGCTCAAGATACTCGTTGAACTTTTCCTCAACTGCAGTTCCCTTGGCAAGCTCTGCCGCTAATTCGCTATCGGCAGCGACAACGAAGAACGTTGCGCCGTACAAAGTGTCAGGTCGAGTGGTGTAGATAGTGACGGGCTCTTTCCGTCCTTCGATTTGAAAGGAGACATTGGCGCCTGTTGATCGCCCGATCCAGTTGCGCTGCATCGTCAGAACTTTGTCTGGCCAGTTGCCTTCCAACTGTGACATGTCATCGAGCAAGCGATCTGCGTAATCGGTAATCTTGAAATACCACTGGGTCAATTTCTTTTTCGTGACCGGTGTATCGCATCGCTCGCAAAGGCCAGCAACTACCTGCTCGTTCGCAAGGACTGTCTGGTCGGTGGGGCACCAGTTGACGTTCGATGCTTTGCGATAGGCAAGACCGCGTTCGAACAATTTGATAAAGAGCCATTGATTCCAGCGGTAGAACTCAGGGTCGCAGGTATTGAATGTGCGATCCCAATCGAAGGAGCACGCATAGCGACGCATCGAGGACTTCTGCACTGCGATGTTCTCGTATGTCCACGGAGCTGGATCGATTCCGCGCTTGATCGCGGCATTCTCGGCGGGCAAACCGAAGGCATCCCATCCCATTGGGTGCATGACGTTGAATCCACGTTGAACCCAGTATCGGGCGATGACATCGCCGAGCGCATAAGCCTCGGCATGGCCCATATGCAGATCGCCGGAAGGATACGGAAACATGTCCAGGATGTACTTCTTGGGGCGGATGTCATCCGGGCGACCCGATTTGAACGGAGCCAACTTGTCCCAGACTGGGAGCCACTTCTCTTGAACATAGGCAACGTCGTAGCCCTCGTGGACTAAATCACGCGTGTTTTCGGTCGACATGGGCCTAGGTTACAGGTAAATATTCATCGGCCGCGTTGCTCGCGCGCCCGGGGAAAATTCCTGGATCTCGCACCTGGGTTCTTCAGAATTACCTCACGACATTGATATTTATCACGGTATTTTGCAGAGTTCCGTAAAGTCTCAGCCACAAAGGCAGATACATCTCAAGGCCTCGGGCAGCCGAGATATCGCCCAAATCCAAAATATTGACGGTCTTCCAGCCGAAAGAATTGAGAATGTCAGCGACCTCTACTTTTGCCTCTGCATTGTTTCCGCATACAAAAACACTGTGGTCACCGGCCAGGAGAGACGGATCTACCATTAACGCAGCGGTCATGGTGTTCAAAGTCTTCACAACTTTGACCTCGGGAAATGCGTTTTGAATCTCCTCGGCTAACGATGAATCGTTGCAAACGCTAAGGGTTGGCGGCATGCCCTTCGAAAAATCCAAAGGGTTGGCAATATCTATCAAAACTTTCCCAGCAAGGTTTGCGGCTCCTGCCAAGTGAAGAACCTCAAGGGATGCCCCACCGGAGGTCGCATTGACGAGAATCTGACCGTGCTTGGCTGCATCAGCGAAATTGGCGATTTCGATATTTGGATGTTCGTGATGCCACTTGGCGAAATCGCCATCGGACCCGTTCGACGTCTTCTCGACATCGCGAGTGCCGATCTGAACTAAATATCCGATCTCCGACAACTTTCCTGCAATAGTTCTCCCAACAATTCCCGTGCCAAATACTCCGATATTCATGATGCCTCCCAAGGGCTCCACCAAATACTAATGTCCAGGGAGCACGAAAGAGGACCGAGCCAATGGCCCGATCCTCTTTCTACTTACTAAGCGACTAGCGCTTAAGCAGCGTCCCCGCTACGAATTGCTGAAATTTCGAACTCAAGGCTGATCTTCTCGCCGACGAGAACTCCGCCAGCCTCTAGTGCAGCATTGAAGTTGATGCCCCAATCCTTGCGGTTAACGGTGACCTTACCCTCGAAGCCCACGCGGGTGTTGCCCCATGGATCAACGGCGGTGCCGGTGTACTCAAGGTTGAAGGTGATGGACTTTGCGATTCCCTTGATGGTGAGGTCGCCCGTGACTGAGTATGTCTCGGCATCAGCCTTGGAGAAGGCGGTTGATGCGAAGGTGATCTCCGGGAACTCGTCCATGGAGAAGAAGTCGTTGCTGCGAAGGTGGGCATCGCGGTCGGCATTGTTGGTGTTAATGCTCTTGGCCTGAATGGTTACCTCGATTGTGGACTCGGCTGGGTTTTCAGCGCTGAAGAAGCCAGTGCCGGTGAATTCGTTGAACTGGCCACGGACCTTGGTGACCATGGCGTGGCGTGCGCCGAAGCCGATTTGGCTGTGGCTTGGATCGATTGTGTAGGCGCCTGTTAAAGAACCAACTGTTGCTGTAGTCATTGTCTTGCTCCTTAGGGAAACGATGGGGACGTTTGTTTTAGTTGAAATTTCAACTACTTGATTACTATAACATAGTTGAAACTTCAATTATTCCCCGAGGAGCCAAAAGGACTTAGAAAGTACTGTGATTTCGGTGATAGCGGCTCAACCTGCGAATGATCCGCAGGTGGCTGAGCGTGAGTGAGCCTAAGAGGTGACTAGCTTCGCAATCGCGACAAGTCCGACGAAAACAATGAATCCTCGATAGACAGGGGTAGGGAGCCGGCGCCCGATGTGGGCACCGAGCACGCCACCGATGAACGAGCCGACGGAAATTACGCCTGCCGCCTCCCAAGCAACTCCACCATGAAAGATGAAGACAATAGCCGCCGCCATGTTGGCCGATACCGCCAGCATGATCTTCACGGAATTAAGTTTGTGGATGGTCTCATCGAACATTGCACCGAGAATGGACATCAGGAGAATCCCCTGCGCAGCTCCGAAATAGCCGCCGTAGATGCCCGTCATGAAGATGCTGATGTCTCCGGAAATCTGCCTTCGTCTATCTGCAGCGATTTTCTTTCGACCAAATTCGATTTCACGTTTGGCGGCACGTGCTTGGAGTCGAGGCTGAATGATGATGAGCACTAGGGCAAGGGCTATCAATATCGGCACTATCTGCTTGAACGCCGCGGCCGGGATCATCAACAGAAGCAGAGCGCCAGCGAGACCGCCGATAAATGTCAGGGTTGAGAGTCGCAATATGCGGGCCCACTGCGTCTGTATTTCCTTGCGCATAACAAAAGCGCCGCTAAGTGCTCCAGGCATGGAACCCATGTTGTTTGTCATGTTTGCAACTAGAGGCGAATAGCCAAAGGCCAGAAGCGTGGGAAATGTTACGAGGCCACCTGAACCAATGACGCTGTTCATCGTTCCTGCAGCGATACCTGCAAGGAAGAGCATCGCGGCTTCGAAAAGTCTCATCGTGGAGCTGAGGGGTGTCCTGTTCCACGACATAGGTTACAGATGTGTCCAGACATAGGTGACACTTTTGGTTTAAATAAGGGATGTCTCCTACCCCTCGCTCAAATAGTCAGTCCCAGGTCATTGTTTTAAGCGTTCTCCATGACGGCCTCACCCCGACGCAGGCGGCCTTGCGCTTCGGGGTGAGCCGCACATGGATCTATCACCTCCTCGCCCGCTACAGCGCCGGCGGCCTTGAGGCTTTAGAGCCAGGCTCCCGACGGCCTAAGACCAATCCGAGATCTCTTAGTCCTGCATTGCGCTCGAAGATCATTGCCTTGCGTCGCGGATTGCTCGCACAGGGCCTAGATGCAGGAGCTGCATCGATTGCATGGCACCTGAGGAAAATTCATGGACGATCTCCCGCTCTTTCAACGATCTGGCGCATTCTGCGAAGTGAAGGCCTTGTGATACCTGAGCCAAAGAAGAGGCCCAAGGCATACATCACCCGCTTTGAAGCGGTGCAACCCAATGAGACATGGCAGAGCGATTTCACACACTGGCGCCTTGCCGATGGCTCCGATGTTGAGATCATCAATTGGCTCGATGATCACTCACGGATGCTTTTGAGTTGCACTGTCTTCACAGCGATCACAGGTGCGATTGTGATCGATTCTTTCAATACATGCCGAAGTGAGTATGGGACGCCTTTTTCAACCCTTACCGATAACGGCAATGTCTATACGGCCAGATTCACCAGGGGCAAGAACGGCTTTGAATACCTGCTCTCTGAGTTAGAGATTGTTCAAAAGAATGGATCCCCTGCTCACCCGCAGACCCAAGGCAAGATCGAGCGGTTCCATCAGACGTTGAAAAAGTGGCTATCACAACAAAGACCAGCAAAAAATCTCACAGAACTTCAACGCCAACTTGATGAATTCAGAACCGTCTATAACACGCAAAGACCACATCGAGCTTTAGAGATGAAGACGCCACAAAATGCCTATGAAGCGACCATCAAAGCAACACCGAAGGTCGCCAAGGAGAAGGAGCACTATCGAGTCCGTCATGACAGCGTTGACAAGTTCGGGAAACTCTCACTTCGAAGAGCTGGAATCATGCATCATCTCGGAGTTGGAATAGAACACCGCCATAAAAAAGTCTTCATAATCGTCGATCACTTTAAGGTTTCCGTCGTCGAGAAAAAGACGGGAGAAGTTCTCTCTCGACATGAGATCCAACCTGGACGAAGCTTCTGGACCAACATATTGATCGATGAAATGACGAAAAAATCAAGAAAAGCAAAATAAAAGTGTTCACTATGTCTCGCCACATGTGTCAACTATGACTCGACACATCACAAAGTGCGTTGTGAGGGACTCGAACCCCCGACCCGGTGATTAAGAGTCACCTGCTCTACCAACTGAGCTAACAACGCCGAACGTGTGTACTTTGTGCGCATCAGACCCTATCAGCGTGGCGGGCTTTCCTATGCCACGGCTAAAAAGGCACGATATGCACATGACCTTTCGTCCCACACAAAGAGCGGCAATAGCCCTACTTCTGACACTCTTGGTGGTAACTGGCGCAAGTATATCTGCGTCTGTAGCCACAACCAGCCTAACTGTTTCTGCGCTCAACCAAGCTATCGAGAAAATTCCAGTGAAAGGGCGAGCACCTAAAACTGGGTATTCGAGGGCACAATTTGGGCAGGCTTGGGCTGATGTGAATCGGAATGGGTGCGACACGAGAAACGACATTTTGGCTCGCGATCTCACAGGCATCACCTTCAAATCAGGCACGCACAACTGCGTTGTACTCAGTGGTTTCTTAGTTGATCCCTACTC
>JANXZB010000035.1 GCA_025355765.1 Actinomycetes bacterium | reverse complement strand
GAAAGACCTCATGACAGGCTTCTTCGCCAGAGCCTCTCATTTCGTCATTCGTCGACCTAAATCAGTCTTTCTATTCTCTATTCTCACTTTGGCAATCATGGCTAGTTCGGTCTTATGGCTTCAAGTGACTCCTAGCGCCCTGACCTCAATCCCTGCCAATCTCGAATCCTCACGGGCGCTCGCCATGGTTACCGACCGAGTTGGCCCGGGAATCATTACCCCGAGCCAACTCGGTCGGTAACCATGGAGAGCGCGCGCGAGGATTCGAGATTGGCAGGGATTGATGTCAGGGCGCTGGGCGTCACTTGAAGCCATAAGACCGAACTAGCCATGATTGCCAAAGTGAGAATAGAGAATAGAAAGACTGATTTAGGTCGACGAATGACGAAATGAGAGGCTCTGGCGAAGAAGCCTGTCATGAGGTCTTTCCTAGCCAACAAACCAGTAAAGCCCTTTGGCGTGACGCCACCCCGACCTAGATACGAAAGCAACGCCGGCTGAAGCGTCAGCGTGGCAACCACAGAGATCACTGGAACAAGAAGTCCTGCTGCACCTAATGAGCGAACAAAGGGGATCGGGACTAAAAATAAGGTTGCCAGGCCAATGGAAACTACTAGCCCCGAGAGAATCACGGTCCGTCCAGCAGTTTGCATCGTCTTGGCTATTGCCTCATCGACTGACCCGTCGGGAATATCCAAGATTTCTCGCCTGAATCGGTGAACGATTAAGAGCGAATAATCGATTGCCAAGCCCAAGCCGATGAGTTCGATGATATTTGGAATGTAGAGGACCATGAGGAATTTCTGGGCGATGAGAAAAACCAGACCCAAAACAATCGATATTGTCGCTCCGGCAAAGAGGAAAGGAACAATTACCGCCCAACAAAGGCCAAGGATCAAGATTAGAAGGAGCAAGGCAAGGAAGATGGCGATCGCCTGACCGTGCTGTAAATCGGTGGCGAGAACCGGGGTAACGTCGCGATTGATGGCAGAGGGGCCAGTCACGAGTGCTTTGTCGAGGCCTTGAGCAGAGAGCGCCTGACGCAGATCGTCGGTGTATGCCGCGGCTTGCAGCAGGTTAAACGCGGTTCCGATATTGGTGAAGAGGACGCCGCCGAGGGCTTTTTGCTGGGTTACTTTTGCCGTCGGTACGGACGTGGCAGCGACGGCGATTTTCGACTCCATTGCCGCGATTTCCGATTTCGTGGCGTTCTTGAATTTCAAAATAACCGTAAAAGTACCTTCGATATTTTCCTTAAAGTGCTCGGAAAGTATCTGATCTGCCTTGGCTGAATCCGTGCCCGGCACGGCCAGAGAGGTGGTGAGGTGCTCGTTGAGCTTGGAACCTGCGAGCAGCCCCAACGCGATGAGTACAAGCCACACGGCGACGACCGCAAATCGATGGCGAATAACGCCGCGGGTCCATCGCTCAAGCACCTTGCGAGTCTAACGAGAACATCTATTATCCGTCTCATGACACCGAATCCAATTCTTGACCGTCTCTTTCGCCACATGGCCTGGGCCAACCAGTCTCTGATCTCCATACTTAAAGAAATTCCCGGCGAAGCGCTCGAATTTTCCTCTGAAAATGAGGAGTGGACGGTGGCAACAATTGGGCAACATTATGTGCGATCTGCTGGTTTTTATGTCTCGCGCGTAACGGGAGACCCACTTCAGACGGATGTAATAAGGCCTACTACATTAGGGGCCCTCAACGAATTGGCACTGCTTTGCGCCCGATCCGACGCACAACTTCGCGAATTGGCCGCGATGCCTGAGGGGATGACGACATACGTGCGCGAAGGCAAGACGATTGTGCGCGCCCGCTCGACCATTCTCGCTCAATCGATACATCATGCAACCGAGCATCGGGCCCAAATAGCGGACATCCTTTCTTTCCACGGAATCAAGAACCTTGATCTCGATGAACTAGATGTCTGGGCTTACAGCGATGCTGAGGGCCTTGGAAACTGAGGGTTAAGGCTTAATAACTATCCGGACCGGATTGTTGATCTTGGCCTCAAGTCTTTTGAGCGCTTCAGGAACCTCTTCAAGGGACATGATCTCCGATACCGATGTGGACAGGTCAAGGCGTCCGTCTCGAACTAGGTCGATGAGTTCCTGCGTGTGAATGGGATCCGAACCGTAATGCCCAAGCAGTTGAGTTCGTTTATAGGCGAAGGCGATGTCGTTAGGAATAACGATGTTTTCATTAGCTAATCCCACGATGACAAGACGTCCGCCCTCTGCCAGTAATCGGAAACCTTGACTGCGAGCTGATGCTACCCCCGCGAAATCAAAGACCACATCCACTCCGCCATCTGCAACGATCTTCTTCAAGTCGGTCGAAAATTCTGGATCCAACGGGTCCAACGCAATGTCGGCTCCACGTGCGAAGGCGCGCGTTCGTGCTTCCCCTATCGGATCGATAGCAATGATGAGCGAGACACCAACAAGTCGGAGAAGTTGAATCGCGTGTATCCCCAAGCCGCCAATTCCAAAGACGGCAATTCTTTCCCCAGTCTTGACCTTGGCTGTCTGAGTTATCGCGGCCCACGGAGTTGAAACCGCATCGGGGATGATGCACGCCTGTTCAAATGGCACGTTGTCGGGTATGGCCACCAACGTCGCGGCATCGGAGACTACATAGTCGGCAAATCCGCCATCGTAGTCAAAGCCCAACGTTGTCACTCGACCTTGTAGGTCTCGCACGCCGGCGCACACGAGAACTCGATCTCCACGTGACCACTGCGTGACGGAGGCGCCGATTTCTTCAATGACTCCTGAAACTTCATGGCCCATCGTCACTTCGTCGCCGACGAGGTATCCAGGGGTAAGTATTCCAGTGAGCAAATGAACATCGGATAGGCATACTCCGGCGGCTTTAACTTTGATGAGAACTTGCGACGGCGTCGGAATCGGAATCGGAACTTCAACCACACGCAATGTCCTAGTAGAGATTTGGATTCGCCCGGCCCGCATCATGTTCGCTCCATTGCTCGGTTGATTAAAACATGAACGGCCGACCCAAATTGGGCGAAAGCCGGGTTGGTAGTCTGCCCAGCACGATAGCGCGACCATATTTGTTGCAGAATTACCGTAAGGCGAAAGAGGCCGAAAACTTCATAGAAAGTAAAGTTTGCACAAGGCCAGTTTGTTTCAGCAAGGTACTTCGCTACAAAATCGGCACGTGTGGGCATTCCTGGAAGATCACTTGGCTGGCGACGCAGCGCAGCAAATGCTGGTTCGTCGTCTCGGTCGATCCAGTAAGCGAGTGCTGAGCCCAGATCCATCAGCGGATCCCCAACAGTTGCCAGTTCCCAGTCAAGAACTCCGACTATTAGAGGGGTGTGGGATAGATCCAGAACCATATTGTCCAGGCGCCAGTCGCCGTGGATCACGCACGAGGCAACGTCTTCGGGTTGATTGTTATTGAGCCAAGCCATCAGTTCTTCCGCATTAGGTACGTCATCTGTCAGAGCGCCGCGATATCGCTTTGACCAACCCTCTACCTGTCGGGAAATGTACCCAGGTCCCTTGCTTAACTCACTCAATATCTCGACATCCACTTTGTGAAGCTGTGCAAGTCCACTGATCATTGTTTGTCCCAGCGCTTCCGCTCGGTCGGGATTCAGATCCACACTTTCTGGCGCATCACGGCGGAGGATGGTGCCGTTAATTCTTTCCATGACATAGAAATCTGAACCAATGACATGGGGGTCTTCACAGAGCGCGATGACCTGTGGCACCAACGGGTAACTGGGGCGCAATCTCTGTTGAATCAGAAACTCCCTCTTCATGTCATGCGCTGAGACGGCCTTATTTCCATGTGGCGGGCGACGAAGCACCAATTCTCTATCTGGATATTTGAGTAAGTACGTGAGATTGGAAGCACCAGATCGGAACTGCTCTACGATCGGTTCACCTTCAAGGCCAGAGACGTGCTGGGAGAGCCAGGCATGTACGGCGCTTGCATCGAATAAATCTTCGGATCGCACACCGATGAGGTCTTCGCTCATTGTGATTTCGCAGAATGCTCTTTCAGTTCAAGACGAGCAATATCTCGCAAGTGAACTTCATCGGGACCATCAGCGATACGCAGGGTTCGGATTCCCGCATACATTGCCGCAAGTGGAGTGTCTTGGCTGACTCCCGCACCGCCATAGATCTGAATCGCCCGATCGACAACTCGTTGCGCCATTTGCGGGATTGCGACTTTGATCGCCGCTATCTCCTTCCGCGCACTCTTAGCCCCAGAAGTGTCTATTAACCAAGCCGTTTTCAGTACAAACAGGCGGGCCTGATCGATTTCAATACGAGAATTCGCAATCCATTCCCGGATTACCCCTTGTTGGGATAATTCTTTGCCGAAAGCGGTTCGGTGCATGGACCGTTCGACCATGAGTGAAAGGGCTCGTTCTGCAGTGCCAATCGCCCTCATGCAGTGATGTACCCGACCAGGTCCAAGTCTTGATTGGGCAATGGCGAAACCAGATCCTTCTTGGCCGATGAGGTTGGATACGGGAACGCGGACGTTGGTGAAGCTGATTTCAGCGTGACCGTGCTGATCCACATAGCCGAACACGCTCAGAGTGCGAATTACATCAACACCTGGTGTATTCATGGGAACTAGAACCATCGACTGCTGATGATGCGTATCTGCATTCAGATCGGTTTTGCCCATCACAATAAGGATCTTGCACCGTGGGTCCATGGCCCCAGTGGTCCACCACTTCGTTCCGTTGATCACGAAAAAATCACCGTCTCGCTCGATGCTTGTGTTTATATTGCGCGCATCACTGGAGGCGACGTCAGGTTCGGTCATGGCAAACCCAGAACGAATGTCCCCATTGAGCAAAGGTTCCAACCACTGCTTTTTCTGGTCTTCTGAACCGAAGAGGTGCAGGACTTCCATATTTCCAGTATCTGGGGCTGCACAATTTGTCGCCTCCGGCGCAATAACTGGCGACCATCCGGTCAATTCTGCAAGGGATGCATAATCAGTAACGCTTAATCCGTGTGCTGGATTGTGTGCATCTGGCAGAAAGAGGTTCCACAAACCTCTGGACCGGGCAGATGCTTTCAATTCCTCAATCACAGGCGGTTGCGCGTGCGGCTTTCCTTGCTCGGCAAGTTCAAGACGTTGGTGGTGGTAGATGCTCTCGGCCGGGAAAATCTCCGAATCCATAAATTCACGTAGCCGGGAAATGTATTCGTTGGCCTTTTCGCTGAGATTGAAGTCCATAGGAGTACCGTACGCACATTCCTCAATAATTAGGAGAGAGAATGGGCATACTCGATCGCTTCCGATTGGATGGGAAAGTTGCAGTTGTTACTGGCGCTTCCTCGGGGCTGGGCGTTGCTTTTTCAAGAGCCCTGGCCGAAGCTGGTGCCGATCTTGTTCTGGGGGCCCGACGCAGCGAGCGTCTTAACGAAACCGGGGCAATTGTTGAATCACTAGGGCGGCGATTTGTGGCCAAGACCACTGATGTTTCCAAACCTGAAGATTGCACCGCCCTTATCGAGTATGCAATCGAATCCTTCGGACATGTTGACATTTTGGTCAACAATGCAGGAATAGGTACGGCAGTGCCCGCCACGCATGAGACCCCTGAACAATTTCGCCAAGTCATCGATGTAAACCTGATGGGGGCATACTGGATGGCGCAAGCATTTGCCAGAGCCGCGAAGAACGGCGGCGCCATCGTCAATATTTCAAGTGTTCTGGGACTTCGACCCGGTGGTTTACCGCAAGCTGCTTATGCATCCAGCAAAGCCGGATTGATTGGGTTGACGCGCGATCTAGCGGGTCAGTGGACGGGTCGCAGAGGTATACGAGTCAATGCGCTCGCCCCTGGATTCTTTCCATCTGAAATGTCAGATCACTTACCTGCTGAGACCGTTGAATTGGTGAAGATGCTGACCCCTGCTGGACGTCTCGGAGATCCAGAAGAATTAGCTGCAACTCTCATTTGGCTCGTGAGTGATGCTTCTTCCTACGTCACGGGTGCGACCATCCCCGTTGACGGTGGATTCGTGATGCATTGATGGCATCTGCTCGCATCCCTAAATCGGTAGCCAGTTACTATCGCGCCCAAGAAAGTCCGCATAAGGAATTGCTACTTGAAATGAGACGGCGGATTCTGGAAATCATTCCGGATGCTGAAGAGGTCATGAAGTACTCGATGCCGACTTTTATCCTAGATGGTCAGGAAATTGCCGGGCTGAAGGCTAACAAAAATCACGTGGGGTACTACCCGTACACCGGATCGGTAATTTCCAAGTTCCCTGAATTGCTCGAAAAATATCAGGCGACAAAGGGCGCGCTGCACATTTCTCAGAGGCGACCTGCATGTCGAAGCGCGTCTAAAAATTCACGACATTTTTCGGTTTGGGGATTCTCGAGTAATTCGATTGGGGATCCAACCTCGCAGATTGATCCTTCATGCAGGAAGAGCACTTGGTCTGCCACCTGCTTGGCAAATCCCATCTCGTGAGTGGCGATCATCATGGTCATGCCTTCATTCTTAAGTTCCGTAATAAGTGAGAGAACTTCGGCAATCAGAATAGGGTCAAGAGCGCTAGTAACTTCATCTAATAGAAGGACCTTTGGTTTCGTGATGACCGCTCTGAGTATGGCCACGCGTTGTTGTTGGCCACCGCTCAACAAATCCGGGTACTGATTCGCTTTCTCGGCCAAACCGAAGCGTAGAAGTAGTTCGCGGGCCTGTTCTTCTGCAACGTGACGTTCGACACCATGTACATAGCGCGGAGCAAGTGTGATGTTTTCCAAGACCGATAGGTGCGGAAAGAGATTGAAGGACTGGAAGACCGAACCAATTTTCGAGCGAACTCCATCTGGATTCACACCCTCTGCCGTAATATCTTGAGAATCCAGCACTATTTGGCCGTCATCGATTTCCTCTAGCAAATTGATACAGCGGAGAAGCGTGGATTTGCCAGACCCACTCGCACCGATGAGAACTTTGACTTGGTGCTCTGCCAGGCTGAGCGAAATATTCCGTAGAACAAGTTCTTCTCCGTAACTTTTTCTCAGTTCGCGAATTTCGAGAAGGGCCACCGTCACCACCGCCCTTGTTGAACCCGAGCACGATCCTGTCGTCTTGTGAGCCAGTCCGTGAAGCGCGTGAGTGGAACGGTTAAAAGTACGAAGAGCGCACCCGCGACAAGGTAAGGGGTGAAGTTGAATGATTGTGCCGTTTCAATACCTGCCGCTCGAATTGCATCGATCGCTCCTAGAACAGAAATCAATCCCGAATCTTTTTGGAGGGAGACCAGATCATTGAGGAGGGGAGGTGTAACTTTTCGGAGAGCTTGTGGGAGTACGACGTGCCGTTGAGCCTGTGTTTGAGTCAGACCCAATGCTCGAGCAGCCATACGTTGGGCCGGGTTCACCGCTTCAATTCCGGCCCGAATAACTTCCGCGACATAGGCCGAGTAGGTGAGTATTAGCGAGACCGTTCCAAGAATAACCGCCGAATTTGGAATCCATGAAATTTGTAGGCCGGGGATTCCGAATCCGACAAGAAAGAGAACCAGTAACAGGGGAAGTCCGCGGAAGAAATCCGTGTAGGCCGTCGCAATAAGCCTGACTGGAAACAGTACTGGGGATTTGGAGGTTCGCGCCAAGGCGATCAGGAGTCCAAAGATGAGAACGAAGAATTCAGCAATTATCATCACGCGCAAATTGAGCCATAGGCCTGAGAGGACGTGGGGGAATGCGCTCGAAGCGTAATGAATGTTGAAAAAAGATTCGCGCACTCTCTGAAATCCCGGAGCTCCCGTGATCCCGATCGTGAGCACTATTCCGATAATGAGGGTGCTGCCAACGGCAATCAGGGTGGAATGCCGAGAGGCCCGATGCCTCGCCGCTTCCCGTTGCAGACGCAACGCTGAAGGACTGTAGGACATGGGGCCTCCGACTAGTTCGGCAAATTACTTCAGGACGGGTGCTCCAGCTGAACTGGCTAGCCATTTTTTGGCAATCGCTTTGAGCGTCCCCTTTGTGCGAAGGCTATCAACAGCCTTAGAGACGCATGCGCTTATGCCGCTTCCCTTCGTCAAAACCAACCCAAATTGCTCGCTTCCAGATTTGGGAGCGAATTGTCCGACAATGACGCCATTCTTCAAGGCCGCGTTAGCGACGTAAAACGCAGTTGGAAGATCCAAAACAAGACCATCAATCTGTCCGTTGATGAGTGCCTGTGTGGCGACGTCGTTGGTGTCGTAAACGGCAGCTTTCGGCTTCGGCTTAATGACATCGTTTATTGTGGCATAAGACGTTGTTCCGACAGCCGCGCCCAATTTGGCGTTGGCCAAATCTTTTATCGATTTGGCATTTGCGATTTTGGAGGTCTTTATTGTCACGATCGCCTGAGCAACGTCGTAGTAGCCGCTCGAGAAATCGACCGCCTTTGCACGCTCGGGGGTGATGGAGACTTCGTTGATATCAAAATCAAAAGCTTTCTTCCCTGGTTGGATGACCGAGTTGAAGGAGGCTTTAACCCACTTCACTTTCGATTTGGAGTACCCCAACTGCTTTGCGACGGAGTAGGCCACTGCCGATTCGAAACCTTTGCCATTTGAAGGAGTATTGCTATCAAACCAAGGAGAGTAGGCGGGATTGTCCGTACCGATTGTGATGGTGCCCTTGACCAAGGTGCCCAGCGAACCAGCAGAGCACGAAGTTGCTGCACTTGCTGTCTGCGCCGTGGTTGTGAGTGCAATTGCTGCAGTCAGCGATGCGATTACTGTTGCGACGATAATTCTCTTCTTCATTACCAACAACCTTCCATAGGAATCAACAAATACGGACCGAGGGTCCGCGCTTGCCAGAATTTCTGGCCTGGTCCTCACCCGGAGCACCCCACCGCGGTGGAGGGTTGCCGATCGATGAGCCGGGGCTTGAAATCGATGCTCTTGACCAAGCCGAACATTACCAACGCCGCTGAAATGTTGAAAGTTGCAAACTACTTGCGTTCGGTGCGATCAAATGCGCTCACCGCGTACATAATGAGAAGTGCGGTACCAATAAGAAGAGAACTTGCTGCCATGGCCATCCCATAGTTCTGGGCTCCCGGTCGAGAAATCAACTGGTACAGAACTGTCGGAAGGGTTCCTTGGTCGCCGTAGGCTAGAAAATTGGCTGCCCCGAATTCTCCGATCGCAATCACGGCTGCATATCCGGTGGCCATAAGGATTACGTTTCGAACAATGGGCAATTCAATGAGCCACCAAATTTGATAAGGACTGGCCGATTCAGTTGCCGCCATTTCCAGGAGCTCATCGTCAATGTTGGTTAGGGCAGGATGGAGCATGCGAATGACAAGCGGGATTGAGAGCAGAGATTGCGCAATGGGAGTCACGAGCCAACTAGATCGAAGGGGGAAAAGACCCCCGCCAAAGCAGACTAGGTACCCGAGTCCAAGGACAACGCTGGAGATACCGACTGGCATCTGAAAAACGATATCCATCACTCGCTGGAAAGGGCCATCGTGCGCGTTGACACTCGGCCTGGAAAGCAAATAGGCGATCAGAATACCGATGACGATGCTCAAGAATGTCGTGACAATCGCATTCCTCACGGTATTCATGGCCGCATGTCTCACCGAGATACTCAAGACATCTCGCGCGCCGAAACCTGTCAAATTTGTGAAGTTGAGGAAACCAAATGAATTACCTACGCGGAATGCCCGCCACAAAACTGTAACCAACGGAAGAGCGATAATGACTCCAATGAATCCGGTCGTGATGATTGAAGCTGGCAGGTCGCGCTTATCGATTGGGTTACGCCGCTCAAGGGAGGTCCCGCTGAAGAAATTCATCCTCCCCTTTGACAGGCGTTGCGCAACGACGAAGGCAGCAATAGTTATTAAGGTCTGGAAGAAGACCAGTCCGGCGGCTTTAGGCAAGTCCAAGTACTGAGTCGAAGCGACATAGATCTCAGTTTCAATTGTTTTAACCGAAGCCCCACCGAGTACAAGAACCAACCCGAAGTTGGCTGCACAGTAGAGAAAAATCAAGGCCGCCGCCGAGGCGATGGAATTGCCAAGTTGCGGCAGTGTGACGCTGACTAAGGTGCGCAATCGCCCCGCTCCATCAAGTGCTGCGGCGTCTTCGAGGCCCGCATCCAAAGATGTCCAGACCCCTCCGATTATTCGTACCGCCAGCGAATAGTTCATAAAAACATTTGCGCAGATGATGATCGGAATCCCTGAGTGCCCTGTCACGAGGGAAGAGACGAATGACAAATGTCGAAAAGCAGTGAATCCAATCGCGACAACAATCGTCGGGAGCATGAAGGGAACGGTTATGAAAGCGCGGAGGAACTTCTGTCCCCGAAAGGTGCGGTGGTAGAGGACGTACGCGCCAGGAATTCCAAATAGAAGCGCCAGAATTGCCGATAATGCCGCCTGCCAGATGGTGAACCAGACCAGGGAAGCGATCCTGTCCGTGAAAACCGCTTGAAGCCAGTTCCCGTTAAAACCCATCCCTAAAATCTTGCCAAGCGGCCAATAGAACAGCACCCCGAAAAAGAAAACGGGGGCTGCCCATATGGCCGCGCGACTTCTATTCAAAGATAGCTGACCACTTTGCTAGCCAAGATTTTCTGTTGGCATTGAGGTCTAGCTTGTCACCGTAGGTATGTGCTGCGATTTCGGTGAAATTCTTCCAAGCATCAGGGATCGCAGTCCCTGCAACAGCAGGGAACATGTACATGGTTTGAGGAAATGATGCCTGGAACTTTGCGCCCAACAGGTATTTCACCACGGCCTTGGCACCCGCTGAGTTCATGGCATTTTTGAGAACGCCTGCGTACTCAGTCTGTCGAAAGCAACCGTCCAAGACAGATGCAGTCTGTGATTGACCGTCGGCACGGACTTCATCGGCGGGGGAGGAGGCGTAACTCAGAACGATGGGATAAGCACCCTTGCCACTGGAACCGGAGAAGTCGGTGTAATAGGCGGCCTCCCAGCCATTGTCAACCTTGACTGCGTTCTTCTTCAAATCTTTCCAGTATGACTCCCACCCAGAAGTCCCGAAAATGTCTACCGTCGCAGCGAGGAACGAGAGACCAGTTGACGATGTATTCGGATTCTCAAGAACGGTGAGGCCCTTGAACTTGGGCAGCGTGAGTTCTGAAATCGAAGAAGGCGCCGCAAATTTATGTTGTGCGAACCATGCCTTGTCGTAGTTGAAACAGACATCGCCAAAATCAGTCGCTGATAAAGAGCCGTCGATGATCCCACTGCTGGCGGCAAGTCCAGCGAAAGTGCTATCGATTCCAAAGACCGCATCCCCTATGGGCGCGGCTTTTGTGAGAATGAGGCGGTTCGTGAGAGCGCCGGCGTCGCCTGCTTTGACAAGCTTGAGGTTGTAGCCGGTGGTCTTGTCGAAATCGGCGATCAATGCCTTGCTCATAACAAATGAATCATGTGTAACAAGGACTACATCTTTGATCTTCTTATTTCCAGTGATATTGACGGCTACGAGTCCAACTACCAAGATTGCAGAGAAGCCGATCAGAATTTTGCGTGAGAATTTCATGTAATTTCAATGCCCTTTCATCAACGAAGAGGCACGGTTTAGAGTGGTCTCCCTGCGCTGGCATTATCCAGATCAGGTTAGACGGTCGAAGACTACTTAGTCTTCCTCTCAGTCCGATGGCACCGAACTCCCGTGTACGAGAAGGTTACCTTATTCCGAAGAAGGGTTTCCGCGCGGCTTGAGTTTCAAATTTGGCAAGGGAGGCGCGGGAATGCGCCCTCCGATGCGAGCGTCCAATGAAATTCCACCACATCACAATCTTCTCTTCAAAGGGCTCACCTCCGAGAAGGATGAGTTTGGCTCCGTTTGGACTGGCAAGCAACAGAGTCTGGTTGCCGGCGGGGATGTAGTGAAGTTGGCCCAGGTTAACCGAGTGTCCGTTAACGCTGGTCTGCCCTGAGACAACCAGAACCCCATATTCAAAGGAACCGATGGCGGGAAGATCAGTAGACGAGCCCGCAGGCAGATCGATTTCTGCTCCCACAATAGGTGAGAAGGACTTGGCAGGAGAGGAGTTGCCCAGAAATCCGCCTATGAAAAGGCGGACTCCCATCTCGTTCCATTCGAACACTGGGAGATCGGCATAGTGATCAAAGGAGGGTTCGATGTTGCGAGAATGCTCGGGAAGAACAGTCCAGAGCTGAACTCCGTGAAGATCCGTTCGATTGTTAATGGAAAGTTCCGAATGGGCAATTCCCCGTCTGCAACCCAGCATGTGGGTGGGCGGCAACGCTCATCGCATCGACCTGGCTCGTGGGTCCGTAATGATCAACGAAACACCAGCCACCGATAGTGCGAATAAGTCTGTGGGGGAGTGTCCGTCGAACATCAACCCCAGTGCGTGTAGTGAGTTTTACAATTCTCGGATCAAGGGTTATCTCGATTGTGCGACTTCTATTCGACTGTGAGTTTTATCGGAACAGCCTTCAAGGCTTGGCTCACAGGGCAATTTACTTTGGCCGATTCGGCCGCGGCGCGGAATCCTTCTGCATCAAGATTAGGCACGTCTCCACTGACGGTTAAGCGAATTTCTGTGATTCCAGTTCCTGGAAGGAAGTCGACTTCAGCGGAAGTTCGCAATTGCGTAGGAGGTGTACCAGCTTTAGCTAGCCCGTTTGAAAGAGCCATAGAGAAACAGGCGGCATGTGCTGCACCGAGAAGCTCCTCGGGACTCGTCTGCCCATTTGGTTCTGCGCTACGCGCTGGCCATGAAACATTGAACGTGCCAACTCCAGAAGATACTAAGGAGACTGTTCCCGATCCTTCGAGCAAATTCCCATTCCAGATCGCTGCGGCTTTTCTTGTGGTTGTCATTGGATTCCTTTTCCGTCGAAGTGAGTTTCCTGTGAAGATTCCACACGTAAGATCTTAATCACATTACAACCGTACTGCTTTTAATTGAAATTTCAACTAAAAGGAGTAAGGTCGAGGTATGAATCAACCTGCGAATTTACTGGTAATTCTCCGAAGCAACCGCCCGGGGCGAATAGGCGAACGTGTAGGCCAGTGGGTTCTCACATCACTTGCGGCTTATCCAGAACTTAAGGTGGATTTCGCCGATCTTGCCCAGATGGATATGGGGAATTCCCTGAGTGCCCACCATCCGCGCACTGGCATCTACGAAAAGCATGCTATCGACTCCGTGTACGGGGAGTGGATTGGCAAGCCCGGTGCAATCGTTTCATACGGCGCTGCATCTGCCGGGCTTCGTGCCTCCGATCAGTGGTCGACGAAGTCCTCTGGTGGGCGGCCACGTTAAAGACCGCTGGTCAGACAAACGCGTATCCTGCTTAGTGTTATGTGTTCCTATTGTGGGTGTCAGTCCCTCCCAGTTATCAGATTGCTCACGTTGCAGCACGAAGAGGTAATCAATAAGTTGGGTGAAGTTAGGCGCGCCTTCGAATTCGGCGATGACGGCAAATGTCAGATACATGCACAGGAATTAGCGCTTCTTCTTGTCATTCACAACAAACTTGAAGAGGAGGGGTTATTCAAAGCTCTTGAGCCAGATGCGGAATTTGGTGAGTCGCTGGAGAAGCTAAGACTCGAGCACGACGAGATTGATGCATTGGTGTCGCGCATAATCGCGGGTGAGGTCGCATTGAGTGTTGAACTGGAGATGCTACTCCGAAACAACATCAGCAACGAGGAGAATGGATTATTCCCGGCGTCGGCGGTAACCCTTGATGGCCGCGTCTGGGACAAAATTGAGGCCACGCAAGGAGTCACGCGCTAGTTTCATCAATCTAAAGAATTCGAGATTGGGCCCGATGGTGCTCAAATCAAACGTCATAAAGAAGGCCTAACTCTTCTGCAGAACGAATGTGTAGAAACCTTCGTTGAGAAGGGCAAAAGTTGACAGGTCCCAACAGTAGGCGGGCAGAATTCCCGAGATCGTGTTGCCATTCCACTGCCACGAATAGGGACCACGAGTACCCCAACGTGATTGAAGAGTCACGGTAATTGCCTTGCCAACACGTGTACCAGTCAGAGTAGGCATCATTTCGTTGTTTGTACTTCCTGTGAGGGTGCCATCCGCATTATCGGTCGTTGGCGTTGTCAATGTTCCCTGAACAACTTTGAGGCTAGTCGATTTGCAGATTGTGTTGCCGAGCTTGGTGTTTGCCCCGTTCTTTGCGCCGGAGATACTCCACTTGTATGGCTTGCCGGTTCCACCGGTGACTCGCGCGGCCAGGGAGTAGTTGTAGGACTTGCCTTGTGTTGCTTGAGGCAACTGGGAGGGAATGTTGAGGTTGATCGGCTTATACGCCGCCGCCCAAGTACTCATAGTGCTGGTGATGAGAATTCCGCATGTTGCAAATACTGTGAATGTGAAAATTTTGGCTAAACGTTTTCTTGGGATATCAATGAAATTACGCCCATCACGGTGGCCGAGCAAGAAAACGACTGAGTGGTCCTACTCCAAGGTGGCGATTTTCGTCAATGTCTCAAATTCTCTCGGCGGGTCAATCGCTTTCGGGTCTTTCTCGCTCTGGCTTCCGTATCATTGGCGGGGTGAGGATTGCGTATCCATGATCGAAATGGTCATCCTGTGGGCTATCGTGCCGCTACTGCTGACTCTTCTCTGCTATGGCTTTGGTCTGGCTTTTACTCTGATAACCCGAAGACCGATGAGTTTCACGATTACCGTGATCGTGGGTTTCTTGCTTATGGCAATTCTCGGAAGCTTCACGACTTTGAGCACCGTGACAGCTCCATACACGGCCCTTGCTTTTGGCATTATCAGTCTCGTAGGCTTGATCGTCAGCTTCGTTTGGTTTAGATCTGGGTTGCAATTCGAATTCTTGCCTGCGATCGCCGGGTTCATTACTTACCTCGCATTTAGTCTCCCAACGCTCGCGTACGGCCATCCAAGTTGGGTCGGGTGGATCAAGTTGGATGACGATTCCACTTTCTTGGCGGTAACTGATCGGTTGATGAACGTGGGAAGGACCGTGCCCGTTCCCGTGGCATCGACTTTTGATCGAGTGATCCAAACCGTTTTTTCTGTGCAGGGTACTGGGCACTTCAGTTATCCAGTCGGAACCTTCATACCATTTGGCGTAATTTCAAAACTCACTGGAATTGAAAAGGCCTGGTTTTTCCAGCCGTATCTGACGTTTGCCGCAGGTATGGTTGCCGCTTTATTCGTACTAATACTTAGAACTCGAATATCCAACAAATACTTGGTTATTGCAATGGCGAGCATTTCTTCGCTGGCCTCGACAATCTATTCATACGTGATGTGGGGCGGCGTAAAAGAGATAGTGCTGATCATCCCAGTCTTGCTCTTCGCCTTCGCCGTCTTTGATGCTGTAGAGAAGAAGACCCTGAAGGGTCCACTTCAGTACGGTCTGATTGCGTTGTTTGGGATTTGGTCGGTGGGCGGCACTGCAGGCATTGGCTATGCCGCCCCGATGGTATTTATTGCAGTCCTTCTTCTGCTCTGGGGGAAGAGCCGCCAATACTTCTATTACCTACTGGGTGCGACAGGCGTTGTTGCTGCAACGTTGATCTACCTGTTGGAATCTGGGAATCAGACCCTCACTAATATGTTTATTCCCATCGCGGCGGACAAGGGCAATCTTGTGCGGTCATTGAATATGGCCCAAGTCATGGGCATCTGGCCCAGCCAAGATTTTCGCCTGGATCCCCTCTTCCAGCCGATTACCGTTTTCCTCATCGCTATTGCCTTCGCCTTCTTGATTGCTGGAATCTATTTTTCAATTATCAAGTCACACTGGCTTCTTCCATCACTGGTTGCTGGCTGCATTGCAGTTGTCTCAACCTCATACTTCTGGGGAGGAATTTGGCTAACTGGCAAGGCAATTGCAATCGCCTCGCCCATCTTCGCCCTTGTCGCCTGTGTAGGTCTCTATGAAATATGGCTGGAACTTGGCAAAGTTTCGTGGCGCAAACTTGCACCCTATAGTCCCCGGATCGTGGTGGCTGTACTGGCCGGTGCGCTTGGCTTTGGCGTAATAGCCTCGGATACCTATACGTACAAGAGTGTCTCACTCGCACCATTCGCACAGCAGGATGAATTGAGAAGTATCGGCAAAATGTTCGCTGGGCAGGGCCCGACAGTCATGACGGAGTATTCCGTGTATGGTTCACGCTATTTCCTAAGAGCTTTAGGAGCCGAGTCCGTGAGCGAACTTCGCGTCCATCTGATTCCCACTCGAGACGGCAACCAAGTTCCCAGAGGCTATGCCGCCGACATTGATCTATTTGATCCAGCAACCATCGACTATTTCAACCTCCTCGTGATTCGAAAATCTCCCGTCTATAGCAGGCCACCAATGAATTACAACTTGGCTTGGTCTGGGCGATACTACGAAGTATGGAGGAAGATGAAAGGTGTCGCAGTAAAAGCGACCTTGCCACTCGGTGGTGGATTCAGTCCCGGAGCAGTTCCAACATGTCAGGCTGTGGATTCCTTCCTTGCCCAGAGAAGCAAGACTGATCGCATTTATGCCGCGACTAGAAACCGCGTCTACACTGTAGATTTTACAGCCGGAACATTGCCATCGAACTGGCTGCCAATGCCGGCCTATCCGGGAGCGGTTGATTTCCGGGGAGCTGGCGGGTTCAGTAGGAATTTCTCGTTGGACCATACAGGGCAGTACGGCATGTGGATCGCTGGCTCCTATCCCGGGCAATTGAAGGTCCTCATTGACGGGCGCGAAGTCTATTCCGGCAATTCAGTTCTGGAAGCGAATCTGTTCCTGACAAATCCGCTAAATGAGGTTCAACTTTCCCTTGGCTCTCATGTCCTCACGGTTCTTTATGACACTCCACTGCTTATGCCGGGCAGTGATTTGGATTCAGTATTAGGTCCAGTCTTCTTCGCTAACCAAACCGCTGGCAACGTAAGAGTGAAGCAGATATCCATTGCAAGAATCCCCGAGTTGTGCAAGATGAATCTGGATTGGATCGCGATCGCGAACTAGAGACTTCTTTCTAAGAAATCCCATTTGTTTCCGTAGATATCTTTAAAGACCACAACTTTGCCAAAGGTTTCGTGGCGAGGCATTTCAATGAAATCGACCCCATTTGCGAGCATCGATTTGTAGTCCCGCTCGAACTCGTTTGTATAAAGAAATAGTCCCACTCTTCCACCGCTTTGATTTCCGATTGCTTCGCTCTGCGAAGGGGAGGAGGCTTTCGCCAGAAGGATGCGGGCACCTTCTTTGGCATCAGGGGCGATTACTACCCAACGCTTCTCTGAAGAGAGTGTCGTATCTTCCAGGAGTGTGAACCCAAGTTTGTTGGTGAAGTAATCAATCCCGCGGTCATAATCGTCGACCAAGATGGTCAACATGCCAAGAGAAACCATTGATTACTTATTGATCTCTTTAGCGATTGCCGCGGTGTGTGCAGGTGTTGATCCACAA
>JANXZB010000045.1 GCA_025355765.1 Actinomycetes bacterium | reverse complement strand
CTCACTTCCAATCCGGAGCAATGTTTTCTCGGTTGAAACCAAATCAGCTTCTGTAGGAGAGTTACGTAAGAGCTGAGAACTCCCTAGGTAGATCAGCTGCAGCAATTTAGGGACGACGCCATTGTTACGCCAATAGATCAGCGCATAGATTCGCAATTGAAAGAGCGCCTTCTCCTCCCACGCTGGCTTCGGCGCCTTACCGGTTTTGTAATCGATGATTCGCACCTCACCGGTTCCAGCGACATCTAATCGATCCACATAGCCGTGGAGATAGAGTTCATCACTTAAATCGATTTCCAGATGCAGCTCTCGATGAGTCGGTTCAAATGAATTGGGCTCCTCAAGTGCAAAATAATTATCGAGAAGTGAGTTCGCTCGATCCAGCCACTCTTTGGTGTCAGTGACCATCGATGCGAGTTCTGGGTTCGCAAGTAGTTGCTCATTCCACCGAAGAGGAAGGATTTCCTTTGCGGTTTGGACAGTGCGATGTGGACTGGGGGAGTCAAAAAGATTCTCCAGCACCGTGTGAACTAAGGTGCCGCGCTCAGCGTCCAAACTCAACGCCTCCGGCAACTGATCGATAGCACGGTACTTGTAAAGTTGCGGGCAGTTGGAAAAATCATTCACGCGGCTAGGCGACAACCTGATTTTACTCATGGAGGGCAAGATACTCTCCCAAGGGTAGGTGATGACCTCTAAGATGCTCCCGTGTCTACTCCCGGGTATTTCGCCGTTGGCGATCGAATTCAACTAACCGATTCAAAGGGCAAGCTCTATAGCTTTACGATCACCCTGGATAAGGAATGGCATACCCATAAAGGTTGGATCACGCACAACGACCTCATCGGCATGCCCGAGGGATCAGTAATCGAAACGACCGCGGGATTGAAATTCACCGCCTTTAAGCCTCTCCTTTCTGATTATGTGCTCTCAATGCCGCGGGGAGCCACGATTGTCTATCCAAAAGATGCCGCTCTGATCGTCGGCTTTGCCGACATTTATCCTGGAGCGCGAGTGCTCGAAGCTGGGGTTGGCAGCGGCGCCTTAACAATTTCTTTATTACGCGCAGTTGGACCGAAAGGTTACGTGCACTCATTAGAGCGACGTGCGGATTTCGCGGCGAACGCGACTTCAAATGTCACTGATTATTTCGGCGGACTCCCGACAAACTGGCGCGTCGAGGTTGGATCTGTGCAAGATCAAGAATTCGAAGACGTTTTCGATCGGGTCATTCTGGACATGTTGGCACCTTGGGAATGCATTGCTCTTGCCGCGCAGGTACTTCGCCCGGGTGGAGTATTCCTTGCCTACGTTGCAACCACGACGCAGCTTTCCGCAACGGCCGAAGCATTGAAGGACGATGGTCATTTTACCGAACCAGAAAGTTCAGAGTCGTTGGTTCGTGGATGGCATCACGAAGGTCTGGCCGTAAGACCGCAGCATCGCATGATCGGACACACTGGCTTTCTTATTCAGTCTCGCAGAATGGCACCAGGTGTAGATGTCTTACAGAGGCGTCGGAGGCCGTCGAAAGGAGGTTACGATGGCATCGCGCAAGAATGAACGACTGCTCAACCTGACGATTGCCCTGCTCGCCACAAAAAGATATCTGACAAAGTCTGAGATATTCCGCACCATCGAGGGATACGAAGGCAGCGCCGAATCAAAAGAACGCATGTTCGAACGCGACAAAGATGATCTTCGCCGAATCGGAATAGTCATTGATGTACAGGGTGTGGATCCGGGCTTTGAAGACGAGCCTGGTTATCGGATCCATCCTGATACGTACTCACTAAACCTAGGCGAACTCAATGGGGCCGAGGTTGCCCTCCTGTCCCTTGCTGCTGAGGCATGGCGCGGAGCAGCTTTGGACGAGCCAGCCCAAAGCGCCTTGGTCAAGTTGCGCTCACTGGGTATAGCGTCGGATTTTGACGCCCTTCCCAATCTCTCTCCCCGGCTCAACGTGAGTTCGCCAAATTTCGTGCCTTTAACGCGCGCAATCACCGATCAAATCACCGTCTTATTCACTTATACATCGGCACAACTTGAACAGGAACGACGCACGGTGAACCCCTTCGGGCTGGGAAGCAGACAAGGAAATTGGTATCTGGTGGGGTACGACAAAGCCCGTTCCGACATACGCACTTTTCGGCTAGATCGCATCGTGGATCAGGTGGAATTTACGGGTAAGAAGGGCTCCTTTGTTGCAGAATCATCCTTTGACGTTCTCGCTTTCCTTGACTCGACCTTATTTGAAAAGCGCCAGGTAGCCGAGGTATCAATTCGAGTCGGTAGAGGACATGCCCTCAGGGGAGATGCTGAGATTATTTCTACAGATGAAGAGTTTGATCGTTGTCGCATTCCCTACTCTGACGAGTCGCAGTTCATCGATTCAATTCTCTGGCATGCCGATGATGCGATCGTGCATGAGCCAGCAGATCTTCGCGACAAGGTCGTTCGACGCTTGCAAGCCTTGGTAAGTGCCCATGAGTAAGAGTTCGCCAAACTCTGGGTTGGAGCGCACGGAAAGATTGCTAGACCTCGTTCCTTACCTCGCAACTCACCAGGGAATTCCAATCGAAGAGTTGGCGCGCGAGTTCGGCATAACAACTGCCCAACTCACCGAAGATCTCTATACCCTCTGGATGTGCGGCTTGCCGGGTTACACAGCCCTGGAATTGATGGACCTCTCCTTCGATACGGGCTACGTCAGCATCTCTAATGCCGAAACTCTGGCTCGACCTCGCACTTTGAATCGAGATGAAGTGCTTGCATTAATTCTTGGGTTGGAGGCGCTGCAGGGAGACGCGGACCCGAATCACATCAAGTTGGGCGAAACAATTTCGCAACTTGTCTCCAAACTCATCGGTTTTCTTGATACTTCGGTGCAACAGAGGGTTCAAGCCGGAACTGGCGCTCTCTCAAACCAACGGGGCGTCATCGAAAGTGCCATACCATCACGAGGATCCGTGGAGATTTCCTACCACTCCATTTCCCGCGATGAAGTGTCAAAGCGTGTTATCCATCCATTGGAATTTTCGACCTTAAACGAAGTCGACTACGTGCTGGCCTATTGCGAACTGACCACAAGCTACAGAACCTTTCGCCTTGATCGCATCGTGGATGCCAAGCCAAATGGTGAACATGGCGGTACGTCACCAAAGATGAATTCGAGTCAAAGTGGAGAGAAATTCCCGATCACCTTGAACGTGGGCTCGCGCCTTCGAGACGTCGTCGAACGATTCAATCTGGACGTGGCCTCACAGCCTCTTGCCTCGCGAAAGAACCTCAATGTCGAGAGCTTCACGACGGATTGGGCAATCAGAGAGATCATGAGTTTTGGAGGCGAAGTCAGCCTCGAAACACCTCAAGATTTGAGAAATTCTCTCCGGGACAGGGCACTCCGAGCCTTAAGCGCCTACGAAGGCTCGCTTTGACGCACGGGGCCAATCTTTAAGTTTTCTGGGGTAGCGTTGCCTCCTGTTGGTTTGGTCGTTATTACGGTTAGAGCACTACGAGGAACTTGGAGATTATCGCGATGCCTTTTCTAAGAGAGCCCACACACCTTCTGTTGGTATTGCTTGTTCTCATTCTTCTTTTCGGTGCAAAGCGACTTCCGGATTCTGCTCGCTCGTTGGCCAAATCTCTGCGGATTTTCAAAAGCGAGATGAAAGACATCAATAAGGACGAGGAGAAGAAAGACGGCGAAGGCGGCGCGGAGAAGTAGTCTTTATGGCGGCCACCACCAGCGGTCGAATGCCGCTATTTGAACATTTACGTGAACTCAGACGCAGAGTTGTCCGATCTTCCGTCATCATCCTGCTTGCCTCGGGCATTGGGTGGTATTTCTACAACCAAATTATTACGACTCTGGCACGACCCGTCTGCGACTTGGCCAAGGCGCAAGCTTCCCAGTCCACGCATTGTGGATCGTTATACATCAATGGTGTCTTGGGTCCGCTAAATCTCCAGATTAAAGTCGCCCTTCTTACCGGCCTGATAATTTCGGCCCCGCTTTGGCTTTACCAATTGTGGGCCTTCATATCGCCAGGTCTACACAAGAAGGAAAAAAGATACTCAATACTCTTTCTAGGCTGCGCAACGCCCTTCTTCGCCGCAGGAGCGACCCTTGGTTACTTGATTTTGCCAGTTGCCATCAAAGTGCTTTTCGGTTTCACGCCCCACTCATTAGCCAATCTTGTCCGTTTTGATGACTACTTGGATTTCGTCCTTCGTGTGATTCTTCTCTTTGGTCTTGCTTTCGAGCTTCCTGTTTTCTTAGTCGCCTTGAACCTCATTGGTTTCATCTCTGGCAAGGCGATTCTGCGACCTTGGAGAGTATGGGTTTTCGGCATAACGCTATTTGTGGCTGGATTCACTCCGACAGGAGACCCATTAACTATGACCCTATTGACTCTGCCGCTCTGTGCGTTTTACTTTGCCGCAGGCGGCATCGCCTTGCTGGTGGACCGACGAAGGGCAAAGAGAGCTCTCTCAGAAGGAGTTGACATCTGATGTGGGCCGTTGTCATCAACCCGATTTCGGGCAGAGGCAAGGGCGCCGTTTATGGTCGCCGCGCTATGGATTTTTTCGATCACCATGGAGTTGAGTACCGGATGATCTCCGGCGCAACGCCAGAGCACACCACTCGAAATCTCACTGCTTTTCTTACCCAAGAGAAGGATTGCCAAGGTGTCATCGCCGTGGGAGGCGATGGGCTTGTTCATTTAGTTTTGCAGCATGTGGCAAATACATCGATTCCTTTAGCGGTCATTCCTGCAGGCACGGGCAACGACTTCTGCAGAACCCTGGGGTGGCCGCTAGACAATGTGGAACTCATTCTCCACGCGGCAATTAGCAATACGCCATCACGAGTAGATCTCGGACTTGTGGACGGCGAGTGGTTCGGGGCCATTCTTTCAACGGGCTTTGATTCACTTGTCAACGAACGTGCCAACGCAATGAAATGGCCAAAGGGGCCGTCAAAATACAATGTCGCAATAATGCTCGAATTATTCGGCTTCAAACCAAGGCTCTATGAAATAGAAATCGACGGCCAGCGATTTACTACAAAGGCGATGCTTATCGCTATTGGAAACGGCCGATCCTACGGCGGCGGCATGAAGGTCTGTCCCAAAGCAGATCTACATGACGATCTGCTCGACGTGATGGTGCTTAGTCCCATTTCAAAGTTGAAGTTTCTGCGCGTCTTTCCCAAAGTCTATGCAGGCACCCACATCAAAAACCCAGCAGTCAAAATTCTTCGAGGAAAGAGAGTACGGATTAACTCAGCGGCGGTTGCCTATGCGGATGGAGAACGAATTGGCGTCCTGCCAGTTCAAACTGAATCCGTGCCGTCAGCCCTGCTAACGTGGCTTCCATGACCACCCCCGCGGCACGTTTTGCGGAGTCTTCCTTGAAGCGTTCCTTTGCGCTCACCACCGAGTTTTCCAAGACCTTCGATTTTCCATTCGACCCATTTCAAGTGCAAGCCTGTCGAGCCGTAGAGGAAGGTAAGGGGGTCCTGGTCGCAGCGCCTACCGGAGCAGGCAAGACCGTCATCGGAGAGTTTGCAGCGTATATGGCTCTCAAGAGCGGTCGCAAGTGTTTTTACACCACGCCAATTAAAGCGTTATCAAATCAAAAATACCAAGAATTCGTAGCTAAGTTTGGCGAGGAAAGAGTCGGCCTGCTGACAGGGGATACCAGCATCAACGGCGATGCCGACATTCTCGTGATGACCACAGAGGTTCTGCGAAATATGCTCTATGCAGGTTCCACCACTCTTAATTCCCTCGGCTTTGTTGTAATGGACGAAGTTCACTACCTGGCCGACAAGTTTCGCGGTGCCGTCTGGGAAGAGGTGCTCATCCACCTCATGGAAAGTGTCCAAGTAATATCTCTTTCGGCCACTGTTTCAAACGCCGAAGAATTCGGAGAGTGGCTGCAGACGATCAGGGGAGACACCGAAGTAATTGTCAGCGAGAGCAGACCTGTTCCTCTTTACCAACATGTTCTCATTGACAACGGACTCATTGATCTCTTTGTTGAGAATGGCAGAGTGAATCCCGAAATTCTAAGAAGAGAGCGTGAGGCCCTGCGTCGCGTGCGCTCACCTAAAGAACGAGGGAATCGACGGGAATGGAATGAGGGTGGCCATCGACTCTCGCGAGCAGAAGTTGTTGAGAAATTGCAACGCGAGAATATGCTGCCCGCGATAACTTTTATCTTCTCTCGTTTGGGTTGCGACTCAGCCGTCAGGCAGTGCTTAGCTTCTGGGCTACGACTCACCACAACTGAAGAGCGCGCCGAAATCCGCACAACGGCGCTCAAATACACAGAGAACATTGCCTCCGAGGATCTTGAGACTCTCGGCTTTAGCGAATGGCTATCGGCTCTTGAAAGAGGAATCGCTGCCCATCACGCAGGATTGCTTCCCAGTTTCAAAAGCGCCGTGGAAGATCTTTTTCAAAAAGGTTTGCTCAAGGCGATCTTTGCCACTGAAACTTTGGCACTTGGCATCAATATGCCAGCCCGAACCGTCGTGCTGGAAAAACTCGTCAAGTGGAATGGCGAAGCCCATGTGCCAGTCACGCCAGGGGAGTACACGCAACTCACGGGGCGAGCCGGAAGGCGTGGCATCGATATCGAAGGAAACGCCGTCGTTCAATGGTCGCCGACTGTAGATTCGGCCACGGCTGCCGGGCTTGCATCCACGCGTACCTATCCTCTCCGTTCCTCTTTCACGCCCACTTACAACATGGCCATCAATTTGATCTCTCGCTTTGGGCGAGAGAGGGCGCGTGGTTCCCTCGAGTCATCTTTTGCGCAATTCCAAGCCGACCGTGCAGTCGTTGGCCTATCCAGGCAGATCCATAAGAACGAGAGCGCGATAGCCGAGTTTCTAGATAACGCGCAGTGCCATTTGGGAGATTTCGAGCAATACGCAAGTATTCGTCGCGAGATCAAAGCAACTGAGACGCTCCTATCGCATCGACAAGCAAAGCGCGGTTTTGACCCAAGACAGCGCGCTCACATGGAGTCCGAACTGGTCGGCCTGCGCAAGGGGTTGCGAGGGCATCCATGCCACGCCTGCAGTGATCGCGAGACCCATGCCAGACTGGCAGAGAGAGCCGATCGCCTATCGCGCGAGAATGTTGGCCTCCTCTCGCGAGTTGAGAATAGAACCCATGTCATCGCCCGCACTTTTGACCACATCTGTGACGTGCTTACCGAACTCAGTTATATAGAAGGGGAAAAGACTCTCCCTCAGGGGCAGATCCTGGCCAAGATTTACACCGAATCAGATCTTCTTCTCTCCGAAGCAATTCGAGAGGATCTCTTTGACCATCTTTCGGCCTCCGAGTTACTCAGCGCGGTCTCTAGCGTTATCTTTCAGGCTCGCTCCTCGCAGAATCAGGCGCCACGAATCCCGACGGGCAATGTGCAAAGTGCTCTCGCCGAAATAATCCGGCTCTGGGCGAAATTGGAAGTGATCGAGAAAGCTCATCAGGTGACTACGCAGCGAGAGCCAGATTTCGGATTCTGCTGGATATCTTTCCGGTGGGCGAATGGGCATTCCCTACAAAGTGTCCTCAAGGATTCAGATCTCTCAGTCGGAGACTTTGTTCGTTCTACCAAACAACTTATCGATTTACTTCAGCAAATCTCGGTAGCAAGTGAGAAGCTCCGCCCCAAATGTCTTGAGGCTATGAAGAAGCTCGACCGCGGTGTGGTTGCCTACTTTGCAGGTGAAGTATGACCCTGATGCTTCTTGATAGCGCTTCGCTCTGGTATCGCGCCTACTACGGTATGCCCGACACAATGGTTGCCCCCGATGGCACTCCCGTTAACGCCATTCGTGGTTACCTCGACATGACGGCACGCCTACTCACCATGTATCAACCCAACCGGTTAGTGGCCTGCATCGAAGGTGACTGGCGACCAAGTTGGAGAGTTGCTCTTTTCCCGGATTACAAAGCCAACCGGATCGAAGAGGGGAGCGAGGATGAAGAGGAAGAGCCAGACACACTAACGCCGCAAATTCCGATTCTGCTCGACCTTATTGATGCATTTGGAATTACAGTTATCGGAATTGATGACTACGAAGCAGATGACGTCATGGCCTCATACGCTGTGCAGCACGAAGGGCCAGTTCGAATCGTGACTGGGGATCGCGATCTCTTTCAAATGGTCGATGATGATCGAAATGTTGCAGTCGTCTATCTAGCCAAGGGACTCTCGCAACATGAGCTCGTCGATAAGCAATGGGTCGCTAACCGATACGAGATACCAGGGGATCGATACGCGCTATTTGCCATGTTTAGGGGAGATCCATCCGATGGTTTGCCCGGTGTTAAAGGAATCGGGGTCAAAGGCGCGGCTCATATTGCCAATCATTTTCACTCGGTAGAGGACGTGATATCGGCAGCGGAGGAGAACCATTCGTTACTGACTCCGGCTCTCATTAAGAGAATTCTGGCCGGACGCGACTACTTAGCGATCGCACCCACTCTGGTGCAATGCGCAAAGGATATTGCTTTACCGGATGTCTCGCTCTCTCTGCCGAAATACCCGAAAGACTTAAAGGTGATCCGCGAAATGCAAGAGAAATACGCGTTAGGTGCAAGTGTCGACCGATTGGTCTCGGCTTTGAAGTGGTAATTCTGCTCTCGCTTTTCTCAGGGTTTCTCGCATACGCGGCCTTTTCACCGATTGGCCTCTGGTTCTGCGCACCTATTTCTTTGGCGTTACTCATACACGCACTTGGGCAAGTTCGATTCAAAGTACGAGTCGTGTCTATTCTCGTTTTCGGGATCGCATTCTTTGGACCGCTGTTGGCGTGGAGCAACACATATGTAGGCGATATTCCGTGGTTAATTCTCACCGTATTGCAGGTGGTCTTATTGCTCCCATTGGCGTTGGTTCCCATGTCAGGGCGAAAAAGTCTCTTCATCTTTCCCTTTCTCTGGGTCTTGGTCGAGTTCGTGCGCTCTCATTTTCCGTTCAACGGCTTTGGGTGGGGAAGGATTGCCTTTAGCCAGGCCGATGCCCCTTACGCGCAGATCGCACGAATTGGTGGAGCACCATTGCTTAGCTTCTTCGTCGCATCAATATCTGTGCTGTTCTATCTCGCCTTCCAGAAGCGGGTCACGACATCCGTAATCTTGCTGATTTCTTTGATTGCGTTCTCCTTTGTGGCCAACGCCAGCCAGCCATCTTTGCCCAAAAGGGATTTCGCCTTCATCGCTATCCAAGGGGGAGTCCCATCTCTTGGTTTGGATTTCAACTCCCGCGCGACTCAAGTTTTTGAAAACCATCTCCGCACCACCGTGGATTATGTAACAAGTCACGCTACAAAACCTGAGGTCATCCTCTGGCCGGAGAATTCAATCGATGTTGACCCCTTCAAGGACCCGATTGTTCGTGATCAACTTCAATCCGTGGCTGATGAATTCGATGTCCCATTCATTGTTGGTGCAGTCCTACAACACGGATCCAATTTCCAAAATGCGTCAATACTTTGGGAGCCGTTGAAGGGTCCGACTACTATCTACGTGAAACACCATCTCACGCCCTTCGGCGAATACATTCCACTGCGGAAAATCGCCGAAATAGTTTCACCTTATGCAAAGAACGTTGTTGATTTTGTACCGGGCAACCAGATTGTCATTCATGAGGTTGGAAAAGCGAAAATTGCACCAATCATCTGCTTTGAACTTCTCGATGACGCCTCGGGACGAGCAATGGCCAGAGTGAGCAATGCCTTCGTCGTTCAGACCAATAGTGCGACATTCGGGCTCTCACCAGAGAGCGATCAACAACTCGGAATAACTCGGATCAGATCCATCGAACACCAGAGGTATTCAATAAGCATCTCCACCTCGGGTGTCAGTGCCCTCATTGACCCCAGGGGCAGAGTCAGCCACCGAACCGGTCAAAATCAGGCTGCGGTCATCGATTCACAGATTGGACTGATCCATTCACTCTCAATTGCCGACAGATATGGTTCCCAGATCGAGGCCGGAATTGTCCTTATCCCGCTTATCCTTATCCCAGTAGGTTGGACACGACGACGCAGATTTCGAGGCTGACGATGAACCCCTTGGTGATGATCCCCACCTATAACGAGGCTCAATCCATTGTGCCCCTGATCGGCGAACTGCTCGAACGCTTCCCAAACCTGGAAATTCTGGTCATAGATGACAGCTCTCCCGATGGGACGGGCAAAATCGTTGAAGATTTGGGATCGCCACGGGTCCACCTCCTCAAACGGGGCCAGAAAAGTGGTCTGGGCGCCGCTTACCGGGCAGGAATCACCTGGGCCCAAAATCAACATCAGTTCTCCCATTACGTGACGATGGACGGCGATGGCTCCCATAGACCCGCCGACCTGGCGCCCATGCTAGCCAGAGCGGCCAATATCGACGTGATTATGAGCTCTCGTTGGATGCCCGGTGGCGAGATCCGCAATTGGCCCAAATATCGACAATTTATCTCTCAAGTGGGCACTTCATATGCTCGATTGGCCCTAAAACTTCCCTTTAGCGACCTCACTGGTGGGTTTAGGGTTTATTCGGCCCATCTGATCAATCGGCTCCAGATGAGCGAGATCACATCTGAAGGTTACTGTTTTCAAATTGAGATGATTCTCGCCGCGAACGCTGCCGGAGCAACCATCTCGGAAGTTCCCGTGACATTTATCGAACGAGAACTCGGGCGGAGCAAGATGAGCCGTCGCATTGTTCTGGAGGCGCTGACCAAAGTAACCCTCTGGGGCTGGCAGAACAGGTTCCAATCTAACGCCGATAAGTTACATTATGTTAAGTAGATATAGGGTAAACCGAAACGTCCTATCCTCCACAGAAGGCAACTATTAGGCGTAATCCTCAATCGGCGGGCAGGCACAGATGAGGTTGCGGTCCCCGTAGGCACCATCTATTCGACCCACTGTCGGCCAGTATTTACCGCGCCGACCGATGATCTCGCTCAAGTTCATCCCTTGCGGAAAGCCAGCCGATTCGCGTGAATATTTGTGTGGCCACTCGCTGGCCGAAATCTTCTCGCTGGTGTGCGGGGCGTGGGCCAAGGGTGATTCCTCGTGAGAGTAGACCCCGTTAACCACATCTTGAATCTCGCCATAGATCGCGATCATGGCCTTGATAAAGCGATCAAGTTCGACGATGTCTTCGCTCTCGGTGGGCTCCACCATCAGAGTGCCCGCCACAGGAAAGCTCATCGTCGGTGCATGGAAGCCGTAATCCATGAGTCGCTTGGCAACATCATCGACAGTCACACCGCTTTGCTTGGTGATTTCACGCAGATCCAGGATGCACTCGTGGGCAACCAATCCCCCCTCCCCGCTGTAGAGCACAGGGTAAAAATCGCGTAGTTTTCGCGCGATGTAGTTGGCCGAAAGAATTGCCACTTCGGTTGCATGGGTGAGTCCAGCACCCCCCATGAGACGGATGTACGCCCATGAAATCGGCAAGATGCTGGCAGAGCCGTAGGGCGCCGCGCTCACTGGGCCAGGACCCGTTGCAGGGCCAGCCAGTGCATCGAGCGGATGGTTAGGTAGGAAAGGTGCAAGGTGAGCGCGGGAGATAACTGGGCCAACACCTGGTCCCCCGCCACCGTGCGGAATGCAGAAGGTCTTATGCAAATTCAGGTGCGAGACATCTGCGCCAAATTTTCCAGGCTGTGCCAGTCCCACTAGCGCATTGAGGTTTGCGCCATCGACATACACCTGACCGCCGGCATCGTGCACCATCGCACAGATCTCACCAATGGCTGTTTCAAATACGCCATGGGTCGATGGGTAAGTAACCATCAACACCGCCAATTCGCTGGCATGTTCTGCAATCTTGCTGCGCAGGTCAACCAAACTGACGTTGCCATGTTCGTCGCATGCAACAACAACGACTTTCATCCCCGCCATCACCGCACTCGCCGCATTGGTACCGTGCGCACTCGATGGAATCAAGCAGATTCGTCGATGTTGCTCATTCTTTGAATCATGGAAGTTGCGAATCGCAAGAAGCCCGGAGAACTCTCCCTGGCTTCCCGCATTTGGCTGCAAGGAGACAGCGTCATATCCCGTAATGGAAACGAGCCATTGCGAAAGTTGAGCTATGAGTTCGCGCGAGCCTTCTGTCTGATCGTTGGGAGCGAAAGGGTGCAGGGATGAAAACTCTGGCCACGTTATGGATTCCATCTCCGTAACAGCGTTGAGTTTCATCGTGCACGAACCCAAGGGAATCATGGTGCGATCCAGTGCTAGATCCCTATCGGCCAAATTTCGCAAATAACGCATCATCGCTGTCTCAGAGTGATTTGCGTTGAAGATCGGGTGGGTTAAGAATTCTGAAGTGCGGTGCAAGTCTTTAGGAAGTGAAGACCCACTCCCCTTTGCTGCCAAGGTTATCGAGAAGATCTTTGCCAATTCGGCAAGCGTCTTCTCCGTCGTGGTCTCATCCAACGAGATTCCGATGGTGTTATCTGCGATGACGCGAAGATTGATTTTCGCCAACACTGCCTTCTTCATTATCGATGGCGCATCGTTAACCACCACGGTCAAGGTATCAAAGAAATTCGTCGTCAGGACTTTATGACCGCCTTGGGACAGGCCAGATGCCAATCGACTTGTCTGCTCGTTGATGCGCAACGCAATAAGGCGCAGGCCCTCTGGACCATGCCACATGGCATAGAAAGCACTCATTACGGCAAGGAGCACCTGCGCAGTGCAAATATTGCTCGTCGCTTTGTCGCGGCGGATGTGTTGCTCGCGCGTTTGAAGGGCGAGGCGAAGGCCGGGATTACCATCGGAATCAATGCTCTGTCCGACAAGTCGGCCCGGCATCGAGCGTTCAAGTCCCATGCGCACCGACATGAATCCGGCGTGCGGACCGCCAAATCCCATGGGGACACCAAGGCGCTGG
>JANXZB010000004.1 GCA_025355765.1 Actinomycetes bacterium | reverse complement strand
TCGCTGCGTGCAGCATGGTAGAGATCCATGCGGGTTCGCGCATCTAGACCCGTTGCATCGTATTTTGCGCGTACGCGGTCGAGATATTCCTTGACCGTAGATGGCGCTAACCCCATGCGGCGTGCAACCGTTTCAAGTTTGAGACCTGACGCGTACAACACCAGAGCTTTGCGCTCTTGGTTTGAAAGATTGACTCTGCCAGTTTTGATTGATGCGATCGCCCCCGCGACCTCTGGAGACATCCAGTCCCCACCCGTCATCACAGCGTCAATGGCCTCTTTGAACTGGGCGTCGTTTGCTCGCTTTGACATGTATCCGTGAGCACCGGAAATCATGACGGACTGAATGGTCTCGGCCTGTCCGAGGGCAGATACAACGAGAATGCGCGCGCCCTTTGCAGCGATGATGGCAACCACCTCAGCGGCAGAGCGGTTGTCACCAAGATCTAGATCGACAATGGCCACGGTGTCTCTGTCGCAGAACTCCGCGGCCGCTATTACGTCTTTGCCTTCATAGGCAATCTTCTCATCGGGATATAGCCCGCGGATCTGAGTTACAAGGGCAGTAAGAAGCAACGGATGGTCTTCCAATATAATAAATGACACTCGCGTGCTCCTTTCGTTCACCTAGCCTATCAACGAAGTCAATAACCTAAACTCTCATTCATGAAGACGCCGCTCTGGGTATTCGCTCGATGAATATCATCAAGTTTGCCCATCCCTCCAGGGCCAAACCAACGTGGGCGACGCAGCTAGATCAAGTAAAACTTGCCCTTGCGCGGGCTTCTTTCACTTTGTGTTGGCTACCTTCGATCGCGCTGGCAATTAACAATTGGTCGGCCGGCAAGAGTAGGTTGCCATTTCTCCTCTTTCTCTGTCTCATTCTCTGGTATCTGCTGGAATACGCTGTCCCTCGAAAACAGGGCAGCGTCATCTCGATACTTCTCGCGATCGCGATTCTCTATGTTCCTTCGCTTGAATCAGGCGCACATCCGCAGATCTGGTACGCCGTAAGTCTTTCGGGAGTTGCAACGGTCGTTCTAGCGGCCCTGTATTCGACGTGGCCGCTCTCTCTCCTCTTTATTGGCATTTCTGCATTAGTCGAACATTTTGTCGTGGTGAGCCAATCCAACCCCCTCTTCACATCAGGTGTTAACTGGTTGAACGGATGGGTCACACCACTTTGGATCTTTCTTCTCGGAGCATTTGTGGGGTTTGCCTTCCACGGGTTGGAGGAAACATTCACGCAAGAAGATCGCATTGCCGAATCAATGGAAACCCTCAAAGCACGAGATGCGATTATGCGCGCCCTAGCTGAGGAACATTCCTCACAACGGCGACGACTTCATGAGACAGTTTTGAATACCTTGGCAACGATGGTTCGAAAAAACACGGGCGAGACGGAAACTCTCCTTAATCGCCTAAAGAGTGAAATTGCAGAAGCTCGCTTTTATCAAGGCCTTGTTGCACCAACATCAATGTCGGCAATTATTGGCTCAGTTGTCCCAACCCTTGCTCCTGGTGATCCATCGGTAGATATGACAAAAGGTGAAGACGTACTTCTGCCCCAGAAGATCGCACGTGATGTCCGCGATGCCATGGCAGAACTAATCCTCAACGCCGTCAGACACTCCGGTGGAAGCAATGTAAGTATCTCGTGGGAGAGAAAGCAGAAGAACCTGATTATCAGGGTGAAAGATGACGGTGTCGGACTTTCGCAGAAGTCGAGCAAGGGCCTTGGACTCGGGCAGATTTTGCCCGAAATTCTGGCAGATCGCCGCGCAGAAATGCATATCTCCACGGACGATGGAACAGGAACTCAAATCGAACTGGTCATCCCTCTAGAGGAAGAAGATCGTCCAGCAATTTCTCACACTCCACCGCACTCACTTTTTGAAATGTTTGATTCGGTGGGCAGAATTCTTCTTGCAGCTCCAGCTCTGGCGGTTGCCGGTTTGAGTTGGTGGTTGGTTGGTCCTTATAGTCCCAAGCCAATTCTGTTCGCACTACTCGCAATTCACGTGGTCTCTGTTCTTGTGGCGTCCATGAACCCTCGCCGAAAGGGGGGATGGGCACTTATCGTTGTTGGTCTCGTTGCAGGACTTCTCATCGTTCTCCTGATTTCGATCAACACTAATGCCTGTGAAAACATCGGCCAACTTAGGTGGGCGGCCAACTTCCTCTGCAGCACCACAAGCATCGGCGCCGTCTTCTACGTACCGAGAAGGCTTCGCCTAGTTTTTATTGCTCTGACTATTGCCTGCCTGTATCTGATGGGACTTCTGTTGCCAGCCGCGTGTTCAAGTGCGCTGCTAACTCCGGCGAGTGCACTGCTTGGATTCTTTTTGGTTCTTCTCACGCTGTGGCGACAGAGCAATCGCTGGCGAGCAAGCCTTCGAGTCAGTCGGGCTCGAAGTGCCGAACTTACTCGTCGTCGTATCGAGCGAAAGATTGATGCCGACCGGGCAGAGCAGTGGTTCTCCGCCATGGATTATCTCGATCGTTTCGCCAGGTCGGCAACGAGCGGTGCCTTCGTTGAGACAGAATTGCAGAGGCAGGCACATATAGAAGAGGCACGTTTGCGCGCTCGCATTCAGTTGGATCCCTTTGTGACCGGGGGTTTTGCCCAACTCGCTTTGGATCTGGTCAATGTTGCCGCCAAGCAGAATTGGACGCCTACCGTAGCGGTGGTTGAAGCATTGACCGACTCAGAGTCCGTCTCTGCAGAGGTTCACCGGGCAATGTGTGAAGCATTCGCGGGGATTGAGACCGGAATGTGCCAGATAACCCTTTATCTTGACGAGAATGATGAATGTTTAACCGTGGTCTCCTCTTGCCTGGACCTTCAACGGGCCGCCATCGTGATCGGCAGCGGATTGAGAGGGGGCAGTGAGAAACGAACGCGAGCGGTCTTTGATTCCGTCAATGCGGAACACTGGCTGGAGATCAGACGGTCGATTTGAGTGCTTTTGGAGCGGGCGACGGGAATCGGACCCGCGCTGTCAGCTTGGGAAGCTGACGTGATACCACTTCACTACGCCCGCGAGTGGTTATATTGGGTAAGCATAGAGAGAGACGGTAAAGTCGCCAACCATGTTGCTAAGTGATCGCGATATTCGCGCAGAAGTCCAGGCTGGTCGAGTCCGAGTGGAGCCATACGACGAGGAGATGGTTCAGCCCTCGAGCATTGATGTTCGCTTGGATCGTTTCTTCCGGGTATTCGAAAACCACAAATACTCAGTCATCGACCCGTCGGTGGAACAGAGCGAACTCACGCGTGAAGTCGAAGTGGGACCGAAGGAATTCTTTATTCTCCATCCCGGCGAATTCGTTCTGGCCAGTACTTACGAGGTGATCTCTCTTCCCGATGACCTGGCGGGTCGACTTGAGGGGAAGTCCTCACTTGGTCGATTGGGGTTGCTCACACATTCTACGGCGGGATTTATCGATCCAGGTTTTTCAGGTCACATCACCCTCGAACTCTCCAATGTCGCAAATCTGCCGGTCAAACTTTTTCCCGGTATGAAAATCGGGCAACTCTGCCTTATTAAACTCTCCTCTCCCGCTGAACACCCCTACGGTTCGGCACTTTATGGCTCCCGCTACCAGGGTCAACGCGGTCCCACGGCAAGCCGTTCATGGATGAACTTTCACCAGAGCGACATTCAGTAGAACTGTGATCCACGCCCAACAAATTCACATGTACACCCTATCAATAGGGAGTAAGTTAAAAGCATGAAAACTCTCGTCATCGTTTTGGTCGTCATTGTTGTACTCGTTCTATTCGTTGTTTCCATGTACAACCGCCTGGTTCGCCTCAATGTCAATGTTAATGAGGCCTTCGCTCAAATTGAGGTGCAGTTGAAGCGCCGCTCAGACTTGATTCCGAACTTGGTTGAAACCGTCAAGGGGTACGCGGCTCACGAGAAGGAAACTTTTGAGAAAGTCATAGCCGCAAGGGCAAAAGCCACCACGGCCACAACTGTTGCCGATGTTGCCGCAGCCGACGGAATGGTTACTCAGGCACTCCGAGGATTGCTGGCGGTCGCCGAGGCGTACCCAGACCTCAAGGCGTCCACGAATTTCTTGGCTCTTCAGGAAGAATTGTCTACAACTGAGAACAAGGTCTCGTTTGCTCGTCAGTACTACAACGACAATGTGAGAGCACTCAACGCTGCTGTCAAAACCATACCCACATCATTATTCGCAGGCATGGCCAAAGTGACCGAGCGCGTGTTCTATGAAGTGGAAGATCCTCAATCACGCCAAGCGCCGACGGTAAAGTTCTAAAGCGCGTTTATGGCAGGAGTATCTTTTCGCGCATCCCAGAGCGCCAATAAACGAAAAACTTTCTTGCTCCTTGGGGGCATGGGCGCTCTTGTCTGGCTAGTTGTTTATGCCGCACTTACATATTTTGGTAGAAGCACGAGTGCGATCGTACCTATCGCCGTCGGAATCGCGCTGATCTCTGTCTGGGGTTCGTATTACACCTCCGATTCGATTGTCCTTCGAATGACGGGCGCACGGGAGATTCAACAAAGTGATAATCCGAATCTCTTCAATCTGATTCAGGAAGTCACGATTGCCAGCGGATTGCCGATGCCTAAGGTCGCAATCGTTCAAGACACTGCCCCTAACGCCTTTGCGACGGGGCGAAATCCCGAACATGCTGTCATCGCTTTCACAACAGGGATTCTCGACGTCATGGATCGCGATCAACTGCAAGGAGTAGTTGCACACGAGATGTCGCACATTGGCAACCGTGACACCTTGGTTGCCGCAGTTGCCGCGACGACCGCTGGGGCAATTGCAATGATTAGCGATATTTTGACCAGGATGATGTGGTTTGGCGGAGGGCGACGAGATAGTCGTGATAACAACTCCAACCCACTTGCCCTAGTGGTCTCCCTTATTGTTTTGATCTTGGCCCCAATTGCAGCGTTGTTGTTGAAGTCTGCAATATCGAGACGTCGCGAGGCCTTGGCTGATGCGACCGCGGTGGCATTCACGAGAAACCCGGCCGGCTTACGTTCAGCCCTTGAGGTATTGGCTGCCGACAGTACGGTCGTTCATCAACGTTCGACCGCGGTTGCGCATATTTGGATTGAATCGCCATTGGATGCAAAATCGGTCTCGCGACTTTTTGCCACTCATCCGCCCATTGAAGAAAGAATTGCTGCCCTACGCGCCATGGAAAGTTTGGGACCTGCTACTTAATTAGTTGTTGGCGGGAAAAAGAGCGTGAAGGTTGCGCCATCGCCCAATGTTGACGTGACGCTTACATTTCCACCATGTGCATGCATTACTGCGTCCACAATAGATAACCCCAAACCGCTTCCATCAACTGAAGTGCGAGCACGTGAAGGGTCCGCTCGGTAGAAACGCTCAAAGATACGTTCCTGATCAGAAGCAGTCAGGCCCGGGCCTTTGTCTGAGACTGAGACCGTGGTTCCGACATCGGACTGCGCAAGGCTTACCTCGATCGGCGTGCCAAGCGGTGTGTGTATACGAGCATTGGCCAGCAGGTTTGCAACGACTTGGTGAATTCGGTTGGCATCGCCTAAGACGTAGATTTCCTCTTCGGGCGCGTTCAGCGTTATTGGATGATTCGGCCCCGCAGCTCGTGCCGATTCGACAGCTTCTTTGACTGTTGTGGAAATATTTACAGGATCCTTCGACATTTCACGGGCTTGATCCAGTCGAGCTAGAAGCAGCAGGTCTTCGACGAGGGACCCCATGCGGAGGGACTCCTTCTCAATACGCGCGATTAGATCTTTAGTCTCTTGCTCACCCTGCACTGCGCCTTGTCGATGTAATTCAGCAAAACCTCGGATGGCGGTGAGGGGAGTACGCAACTCATGACTGGCATCTGCGACGAAACGACGAAGACGGTTTTCACTAGCCGTGCGAGCAGCGAACGCTTCTTCAATGCGGGCCAACATGGTGTTCAGTGAGCCAACCAGACGACCAACTTCTGTATCTGGTTTGGCAGATGGAAGGCGAGCAGAAAGATTGCCACCGGCGATTGACTCAGCGGTAACTTCGACGGCCTCGAGAGGCCGCAGGCCGATGTCAATAACTTTGCGCGAAGCCAAGGCGATGAGTAAGAGCGCGATAAGGCCAATAAAAATAAAGAGAATTTGAAGTCTGTGAACCGTCTGGTCGATATTGTCCATTGATTGTGCAACGACGACGCTCCCGAGAGCTGAGGGAAGTATGCGTGCAAGGACGCGGAAATCCGCACCCGGTGCTTCAATCGTGAATGGCTGATTCTTATGGCTTGCCACCACTGCGGGGGTGAATCCCGTAACGAAGTTGGTGATGGCTTGCGTGTTTAAGTCCCCACCGATTACCCCTACAACTTTTCCTGAAGGGTTGAGCAATGTCACCGACATTGTGGTTGGCACTTGCCGAAGCGGACTCAGTCCGGCTTTCGTTCGTGCCTTCGATGTGACGGTGGGGTTTTCGTCATTGCCTTGGGCTGGCAGATTATTCTCATCGGGTGCAATTCCGGCGCGATCGAGGCGAAGTGTTGAGCCGCCCGCGACACTCTTGAGTTGTGTGTCCATTTGCGCCATCAGAAATGAATGCAGCGAACTTCGCGCGGCGATATCGGATGCGATGAATCCAAGGGCAGACAGAACCACGACACCCACGATCAAACGGTTACGCAGACTCCAAAGGCTCAGCGGATTTGAGACTTTGCGAAGTGGTGAGACCATTGTTGGCGTAGAGTTACTACTTTGGTGGCATACGCAAGCGGTAGCCAACCCCACGAACAGTGTGGATCAGTGGTGGCTCAAAGGTGTCGATCTTCTTTCGAAGGTAGGAGACATAGGTTTCAACGATGCCAGCATCTCCTCGGAAGTCGTACTGCCAGACGTGATCGAGAATCTGAGCTTTTGAGACGACACGGTCTGCATTGATAAGAAGATATCGAAGAAGCAGGAACTCAGTAGGAGAAAGATCAATGAGTTGCCCGGCTCTACGAACCTCATGGGTTGCCTCGTCCAACTCAAGGTCGGCAAAGCGAATCTTTTCGTCATCTGGCATGGTCTCGATGGCACCGGTTCGACGCAGCAGGGCGCGAAGACGGGCCACGAGTTCCTCCAGGCTAAAAGGCTTGGTCATGTAGTCATCGCCACCGATAGTTAGACCGGCAACCTTGTCTTCCATCCCATCCTTGGCCGTGAGGAAGAGAACTCCGACGTTATGGCCCTCGCTGCGGAGTTGGCGGCAGACTTCAAATCCATCCACGTCAGGCAACATGACATCAAGGACGATGGCATGGGGCTGAAAGTCCTGGGCTACCTGAAGGGCCTGGGCACCGTTGGCGGCTGTTCGCACGTCAAAGCCGACGAAGCGCAGGCTGGTTGAAATCAGGTCACTGATGCTCGATTCGTCATCGACCACCAAAATCCGATGGGTAGTAACTTCCTTTGTATCTTGCACTTCTGCACGCTCCCTGAGAGTCGTCATAGTCATCACCTCTAGGGCTGATAATTGCCTGTCACCCTGTGGATTTTCTGAGAATACCCCGTACGCCGTCTCTGGATCTAGTTAGATCAGAGGTTTGACGCTCCTGAGGAGAACTTGGGCGACGTCGAGAACTTCGACGCTGCTCTCGCGGGCGGTGACTCCATCACTGACCATGACGCGGCAGAACGGGCAGGCCACGGCCACTTCCTCCACTCCGGTGGCTAGAGCCTCATCGACACGGTTCATGTTGATGCGCGTACCGAGCTTCTCCTCCATCCACATCCGACCGCCACCGCCACCGCAGCAGAAGGAGCGCTCTTGGTTTCGCGGCATTTCGGTGATTTCGATACCGGTTGCTCCTAACAGTTCGCGCGGCGGAGCGTAGATCTGATTGTGCCGACCGAGGTAGCAAGGGTCGTGATAAGTGAGCGTCTTGGTGCTCTTGCTCACGGGGGTGAGCTTTCCATCTCGTACCAATTGATTGAGAAGTTGGGTGTGGTGAACCATCTCTAGTTCAAATCCACTCTGGGCGTAGTCGCGGCCAATTGTCGTAAAGCAATGAGGGCAGGTCACGACAATCTTCTTCTTGCCCTTCTCTGGTCGACTGGCGAAGACTTCATTGAAAGTTTCGATATTTTCCTTGGCCAGAATTTGATACAGGAATTCGTTGCCGGCGCGACGTGCTGGATCACCGGTGCAAGTTTCTCTCTTTCCAAGTACCGCGAACTTGACTCCGGCCATGTAGAGCAACTCTGCAACAGCCTTTGTGGTTTTTTTGGCGCGCTCTTCAAATGCGCCAGCACAACCAACCCAGAACAAGTAGTCCACGTCTTCGGGTAATTCTCCCTCGATGATGCGAATTGGGAAATCGCATTCTGCAATCCACCCGTCGCGATCTGAACGGTTGGCACCCCACGGATTTCCTGAATTCTCAAGGTTGCGGAAGGTACCACCGAGTTCTGAAGGAAATTCAGATTCGACCAGAACTTGGAATCGGCGCATATTAACGATGTGGTCAATATGTTCGATATCGACTGGACATTCGTTGACGCATGCACCGCACGTTGTGCACGACCAGAGAACGTCAAGGGAAATGGGCGCAGATTCACCTACTAGTGATTCTGTCTCAACAACTTTAGCCATTGCATGATCGCGCATCGCCATGATGAGAAGCTTGGGAGATAGCGGTTTATCTGTATGCCAGGCAGGGCACTGAGATTGGCATCGGCCGCACTCGGTGCAACTAGTCATGTCGAGCAGGCCTTTCCATGAAATATCTGCTCGCGTTCCGAGACCAAATACGTCATCCTCTGACGGATCATCGAAATCGATCGGACGGCCATGAGACAACATTTCGGGAAGTTCGCCTAGCGAGTTAGTCCCATCGCTGTGGCGTCTGTAGTAAACATTGAAGAAGGCGAGGAAGCGATGCCAAGCAACACCCATTGTCAGGTTTAGTGCAATCACGATGAACCAGAGCATCGAGACGACGATCTTAATTGCCGCCACAATCCGGATGGAGTTCAAGATTGAATCCAGTGAAAGTTGTTTGAAGAGTAAAACGATCCTCCAAGAGAAGGGGTAGTGCCAACTCCAGGAAGTGTCGTTTGACAGCGCCCCTTCAAGGCCGCGAAGAAGGCTTACACAAATAACAATCGCAACAATTGTCGCTTCGACGTAGTACGCCTTCCATGAGCCCGATCCGAAGAACCTGGACCGTTTGCCTTTCTGCGCGATGCGCGTGTACTGGCGGATGAAGATCAACCCGAGAATTCCGAGTCCGGTGAGGAGCGCAATAAGCTCGGTGAAGTATTCATACGGAATGAAATGCCCGATGAGCGGAAGGGTGAAATACGGATCAAGGACCTGGCCATAGGCAGTAAGAAGGGTTCCAAACAAGGTCACGAAACCCACCATGACCACCCAGTGTGCGATACCGGTCGCAGTGAAGTTGAGCATCTTGGTGTGGCCCAGGATCTCGCCCAGCATGTGCGACAGGCGCGAGCCACGTTTGTCTTTGCGCGTGGGGTCGGGTTGACCAGCGCGATAGATAGCCAAGAGCTTTTTGCCGTTCACGACGACGAGAAATAGGGCCACGATTGTGACCCCGTAGGAGATCGTCGGAAGTATCAAATTCAACCAGTAGGACATAGGGAAGAGGGTATCTGGGAGCGCCTTCCAGGTATATGACCCCCGATGTTCGCAGTGGCCGAAGATGAGGACAAAAGGAACACTCCCATGAGACAGTAATTCGAAAAGTTTGCTGCTCTGAGAAAGGGTAAGTCAAATGGTCAATCTTAAACTGAGCGTCGTCCCAAAAATCATTGCGATATCTTTACTCATTTCAACTGGTTTATAACCGCTCCTGCCTGTCCAAGCCGCCACAGAGGAATTGACTGTTTACACCGACAGCGGTAATTACGATCAAGTGATCCTGCAGACATTAGTGAACGCCTACAAGGCAGCGAATCCAGACATAACCTTAAAATTAAATGTTGGGCCCGCTGGGGAGATCTCAGTGCGAAAGGTGAGACTGCGACTTGAAACAGGGAAAATGGACGATGTATTTATCTATTTCAGTGGCGCCCTCTTCCAATCCCTAAATCCAACGAAATATCTTGTTGATTTAGCGGATCAACCCTGGCAATCAAAAATTGACGCTTCCTTTATCCCAGCTGTTTCCGTAGGCCAGCATAAGTATGGAGCTCCGATCGGCAGTGCAATGGGCGGTGGCATTTTGTACAATAAGAATATTTACAAGAAGTTAGGTCTGAAAATCCCGCTCACGTGGTCGGAGTTCATGAAGAATAACGCAATAATCAAAGCGGCTGGGATTGTCCCAGTCATTCAAACCTATAGGGATAGTTGGACCTCTCAGTTTTTTGTTCTCGCTGATAGCTTTAATCTCCAAGCGGCGTCTTCCAATTTCACCGCCTTGTATACGTCCAAACAAGCAGGTTTTAGCAATGCGCCCGCGG
>JANXZB010000122.1 GCA_025355765.1 Actinomycetes bacterium | reverse complement strand
GCCCGAGCGGCCAATGGGAGCGGACTGTAAATCCGCCGGCTACGCCTTCCAAGGTTCGAATCCTTGACCCGCCACCAAGTACTCCGCTTGTTTCTCGAATGCGAGATTTAAGTCGAAAGGTCTTCTTGCCATTTCTTGGTGTGGCACATTGTTGGGATGTCTTTCAAATCACCTCGAGAATAGTGCTGCCCCCCATATACCCCCTCAGGCATACAAGAATCCTATAAATAAGGGCAATTTGTAGGGGGCATCTCACAACAGTTAGCCATTAAGTTCTAGCGAAGTTGCGCGTACTCTGTTTTTCATAGGAGTCAAAATGAAAAAATTACTAGTACTCGGTGGTGGAACGGCCGGAACAATGGTCGTCAATAAACTTCACAAGAAACTCAACGCAAGAGAGTGGTCCATTACGGTCATCGATAAGGATAATGACCATCTTTATCAGCCCGGACTTCTGTTGTTGCCCTTCGGCGTTTATGAACCCCAGGAACTCGTTAAGGAACGCGATCATTTTCTTCCCAAAGGCGTGGAGTACATCCGGGCTGAAATAGACAAGGTCGCCCCTGAAGAGAACGAGGTCGTCCTCAAGGACGGACGCGCCATCAAGTATGACCAACTGGTCATTGCGACGGGCACATCGCCTAGGCCAGATCAGACTCCTGGCATGGACGATCCTGCGATCTGGCACAAGAGCGTCTTCGATTTCTATACCCTCAAAGGTTCTGTGGCACTTCGGGAGGCGCTCAAGAATTTCAAGGGCGGTCGTCTTGTCGTGCACATATCGGAAATGCCCATTAAGTGCCCTGTAGCCCCTCTCGAGTTCACCTTCCTTGCAGACGCTTATTTCGAAGAACGGAAGATGCGGGACAAGGTTGAAATCGTCTATGTGACTCCCTTGGAGGGGGCCTTCACCAAGCCGGTTTGCTCCGCACATTTAGGATGGATGCTGGATGAGCGAAGCATCAAACTCGAACCTGACTTCGTCATTGAGCATATCGACCCCGACACGAAGACTTTGGTTTCCATGGACGAACGCGAAATTCCCTTCGACCTGTTGGTGACTGTGCCCGTAAACATGGGCGCAGATTTCCTCGCAAACTCGGGGCTGGTTGATGAAATGAACTACGTCTCGGTGGATAAGCAGACCTTCCTTTCTAAGAAATTTCCGAATGTTTTCGCCCTCGGTGATGCTTCGGATATTCCCGCATCTAAGGCAGGATCGGTTGCGCACTTTGCGATTGATCTATTTGCCGAGAATTTCGTCGACTATGTCAACGGCCGACCCATGAAACATAACTTCGATGGACATGCCAACTGCTTCATTGAATCTGGTCACGGCAAGGGCTTGTTAATCGATTTCAACTACGCGGTTGAGCCTTTGACTGGAATGTTCCCGCTACCAATTGTTGGACCGTTTCCGTTGCTCAAGGAAAGCCGATGGAACCACCTAGGCAAGTTGGCATTCCGCTGGATCTACTGGAACTTGTTGATCAAAGGTCGCTGGATTCCGATTCCAGCCTTGATGTCGATGGTGGGTAAGCGCCCAGTCACAGAGAAGAAAGGAGTTGGTGCACATGCCAGTCAATGAAATAGCGGGTAAGCAGATCAGTGTTAATGAAGAGGGATTCTTGACCAAGTACGACGAATGGGATGAGGAAGTGGCCAAGGTTCTAGCAAAACAGATTGATATCGAAATGACTGATGCGCATTGGAAGATCATCAAATTCCTTCGTGAGGATTTTAAGACTGAGGGCGAGACCGCTACGTCGCGACGTGTTCAGACTGTCGGTGGCGTTCCAGTTAAAGAGCAGTTTGCACTATTTCCAAAGAAGCCAGCAAAGAAGATGGCGTATATCGCCGGATTGCCAAAACCCAAAGGTTGCGTGTGAAGGAGAATGAAATGACACCTGAGATAGTTCCAAACTTCGGATCAGATAATCCTGATCGAAAATTAGCCATCATCTGCTCAAAGGGAAATTTGGATATGGCATATCCGGGCCTCATTTTGGCCAATGCCGCGTTGGGCGAGGGCGTAGAGACGATGCTCTTCTTTACTTTCTGGGGTTTTGACATGATTACCAAATCCAGAATGAATGACCTCCAGTTCAGCCCGGCCGGAAATACCGCCATGCATTTGCCTGGTAGCGACATGCACATACCGCAGGCGATGATGCCAGCCCCTGGCATGACCGCCGTTGCCACCAAGATGTTGAAGAAGCAGATTGCCGACTTAGATGTCCCAGAAGTGCCTGATTTTCTTGATCAGATCGTGGCAGCGGGCGGGCATCTGTGGGCATGCCGCATGTCCGCTGACATGAATAAACTGACAATGAGCGATCTTCGCGAAGACGTCGAGGGCATTATCAGCGCCTCAGATTTCATCGAGATGACAGACGGGGCACAACTTCTCTTCATTTAGGAACTCTCCCCTCGGAGCCGTTGGAACATATAAGGTCTGAGGAGAGAAAATTGAGGTGTATTAGTGCTCGTTAGTCTGCTGAAGGAATATCTGCGTCCCTATCGCAGGAGCGTCGTTATCGTCCTGTTTCTCCTTCTTATTCAAGCCATCGCCAACCTCTATTTGCCAAACCTCAATGCTGATCTCATCAACAACGGCATTGCCAAAGGCGACATTTCCTACATCTGGAAAGTTGGCGCCATCATGCTGGGCGCCTCCGCTCTCATCATGCTCGCCTCCATACTTCTTGCATATCTAAGTGCCAAAGTGGCCATGGCATTCGGTCGAGACTTGCGCGGCGGGGTATTTAGCGCGGTGGAGACGTTTTCAGCCCGAGAACTAAATTATTTCGGTGCTCCTTCGCTGATCACGCGAAATACAAACGACGTACAACAAGTTCAGATGGTTCTCTTTATGGGCCTGACCATGATGGTTGCGGCGCCCATTACAGGAGTTGGCGCAGCGATTATGGCGCTTCGAACGAATGTAAAACTATCTGCACTCATCCTCGTGGTGGTGCCGATCATGGCCCTTCTGATCGTGACACTTCTTAAACGTATAGTCCCTCTTTTCCGCGTGATGCAAGTGAAGATCGACAGACTCAATCTTGTTTTGCGAGAGCAGATCGGGGGAGTGCGCGTTATCCGTGCTTTCGTCAAGACCGACTTCGAAGAGGCGCGTTTCGCCGAGACTAGCGGTGACTTGATGCAGACAACCTTGAGCGTGACAAGAACTTTTGCAATCATGTTTCCGTCTCTGATGCTTCTGCTGAACCTCACCAGTGTGGGTGTTATCTGGTTTGGAGCGAAACTCGTTGACACAGGAGAGATGCCAATTGGAAACCTAACGGCATTCCTCGCCTACATCATGCAACTTCTTTTGAGCGTCATGATGGCGGTCATGATGTCCATGATGATTCCTCGAGCAGCCGCAAGTGCCGAGCGTATTCAGGAAGTTCTTCAAACTACTTCCTCCGTCGTGGATACAACCGACCCAAAGATCCCGACCGAGCGAAGAGGGGTTATCGAGTTCTGCGACGTCGAATTTCGATATCCAGGCGCGGAAGTTCCGGTTCTGTCTGGTGTCTCCTTCACCGCTGAACCTGGGAAGATCACGGCCATAGTGGGAAGTACGGGCAGCGGAAAAAGCACTCTTCTTAACCTCATTCCTCGCTTCATCGACGTATCAGAGGGGGCCATCAAACTCGACGGCATCGACGTTCGCGAACAATCCCTTGAGGGAATATGGTCGGAAATCGGACTTGTTCCACAGCGCTCCTTTTTGTTTGGTGGCACCATTGCCGAGAATCTCCGCTACGGAGATCAAAACGCCACCGATGAGCAGCTCTGGGCTGCATTGGAAGTCGCGCAAGCTGCCGACTTTGTTAGGGAGACGCCAGAAGGTCTCGAGGCGAGAGTTGCCCAGGGCGGCACCAACTTCTCTGGCGGTCAACGTCAGCGTTTGTCCATTGCACGGGCAATTGTAAAGAGGCCGCAGGTCTACATCCTCGACGATAGTTTCTCTGCCCTTGACTACACCACCGATGCAAGACTCCGTGCAGCACTTGAGAAATCTGCCTCCGGCGCAACCGTTCTAGTCGTCGCCCAGCGAGTGAGCACCATTCTCAATGCCGATCAGATAATTGTTCTCGATGAGGGAAAAATAGTTGGAGTTGGCACACACCGCGAACTCATGAACGACTGCGCAACATACCGCGAGATTGTTCTTTCTCAACTCAGCCCCGAAGAGGCAGCATGAGTACGCAAAATTCGGCGCCGAAGAAGACGGCTGGCCCGGGCGGCGGTCCCATGCACGGGATGTTTGGTCCACCTCCCGCTAAATCAAAGGATTTCCGAGGCTCCCTCAAACGTCTTTTAGGTGAGTTGGGTCCTGAACGAAGGGTTATGTCCCTTGTCTTTGCACTGATTACCACCAGCGTCGTCATTGGTTCGTTCGGTCCAAAGATTTTGGGACGTGCGACCAACTATGTGTTCTACGGATTCTTGGGTCATCGGATGCCGGCGGGTGTAAGCAAGTCACAGGCGATCGCGGGGCTGCGGGCAAAGGGTGAAAATCGACTGGCTGACATGCTTCAAAAGAGCTCCGTAATACCCGGAAAAGGCATTGATTTTCACGCGGTTTACCACGTTCTCATTTTGGCGATTGGGCTCTACCTAATTTCTTCCATATTCATGTGGATTCAGGGTTATCTCATGGCAGGCATTACTCAGCGCACGGTCTTTCGGTTGCGTCGCCTGGCAGAGGAAAAATTGGGCCGACTCCCGCTGAGTTATTTTGATACACAATCTCGTGGAGATCTGTTATCTCGCGTCACCAATGACATCGATAACATATCCAACTCATTGCAGCAAGGGCTTTCAAATATTCTCAACTCACTTCTTACCATCATCTCTGTTCTAGTCATGATGGTCTGGATCAGCCCTGAGTTGGCAGTGGTTTCATTGATTGCCATTCCATTGAGCATGTTTGTATCTATCCGCATCGCCAAGAGGTCACAGAAGCAGTTCATTGCGCAGTGGGATTGGACTGGAAAACTCAACGGGCATGTGGAGGAGATGCACACAGGCCATGCCCTAGTGAAAGTTTTTGGAAGACGTGAGCAGGCGATTAAAGACTTCTCGACCCTCAATGGGAAGCTCTATGAGTCCAGTTTCAAGGCTCAATTCATGTCGGGCATCATCCAACCGACAACCGCTCTGATCTCAAACCTCATTTACGTTGCGATCGCAGTCCTTGGCGGGTACAAAGTTGCCACTGGCACCTTGTCATTGGGAGATGTACAGGCTTTCATTCAGTATTCGCGCCAGTTCGGGATGCCTCTTTCCCAAATTGCGGGATTGATGAATATCGTTCAGTCAGGTGTTGCCTCTGCCGAGCGACTATTTGAACTCCTTGATGCCAAAGAAGAGGATCCTGACTTAACCCAGGCCATTCCGATGGATCGAGCCGAGGGTGAGGTCCGGTTCAACAACGTCTCATTCCGATATGTTCCTGATCAGCCATTGATCGAGAATTTCTCGCTCTCAGTCAAACCTGGTGAGACGGTTGCCATCGTTGGCCCTACAGGTGCCGGGAAAACCACCCTGGTCAATCTAATTATGCGTTTCTACGAGATCGATTCTGGATCGATAACGTTGGATGGGAAAGACATTCGGTCGCTATCTCGAGACGACCTTCGTCGTCAATTCGGCATGGTCTTGCAGGACACCTGGCTCTTTACTGGCTCCATGCGCGAGAACATCGCCTTCGGTAGCCTTGATCCATCCCATGAGATGGTCGTTGCCGCTGCCAAAGCCGCAAACATTGATCACTTCTTGCGCTCTCTGCCAGATGGTTATGACTCAATGCTCACCGACGACAACGCCACCGTCTCTAACGGCGAGCGTCAACTTTTGACGATTGCGCGCGCATTCATGGCGGACCCCGCGATTCTCATCCTCGATGAAGCTACGAGTTCGGTTGATACCCGTACAGAGGTGCTCGTTCAACAGGCGATGGCGAAGCTACGGA
>JANXZB010000115.1 GCA_025355765.1 Actinomycetes bacterium | reverse complement strand
TGAGTGTCCTGAATGAACTTGATATTGCGATCATCCAACATGAATTTGGTATTTATGGAGGAGTTGACGGCGACGAAGCGAATAACTGATGCGCTGTTCGCGCCATCGTCCTGGATCGCAGCAATAAGGGCAGAACTAAAGGTTGCGATGCCGCAGTGGGTAGGTGGGTAGGTGTTTACAAAGCCAAATTTTGTTCCCATATTTACTCTCCCTACGTAGTTGAGAAGTGCATTTTGCGAGTTTAGTGAGGCACTCTGTTCGCACCCTCAATTCGATACTAACCCCATAACCCTCATTCTCGGCATCCGTATTTCCTTGCTGAGCGTGTTTAACAGAGCATTCACAGGAAGTTGAGCGTGAGGTTGGGTGCACTCAGGAAGCTCGGAGGTTACTTTGAAGAAATGCAAGTAGGGTGAAAGTTATGAAACGCTTAATCGTGTTCGACCTCGACGGGACTCTCGCCGAAAGCAAATCGTCTGTAGATCCCGAGATGGTGACGATTCTGAATTCGCTCCTCCGAGTTGCCAAGGTGGCGATAATTTCGGGGGGAGACTGGCCTCAATTCGAAAAACAGATTCTCTCGAAGGAATTTGCCCCCACTGGTCTGAACAATCTCTCACTTCTGCCCACCTGTGGGACAAAGTTTTACGCCTTCAAATCAGAGTGGCTGCCGATCTATTCTGAGGATCTCTCAGGAACTGAGAAGAAGAACATAATCTCCTCCCTTCGAATCGCCTCCGAGCTCCTTGGTTTCGTGCCCGTCAAAACCTGGGGTGAAATAATCGAAGACCGAGGAAGTCAGATCACATACTCTGCCTTGGGACAGGATGCTCCCTTGGATGAGAAGAAGGCGTGGGATCCAGATTTTTCCAAAAGAAAGCAGATGCAAGTCATTTTGAGCAAGTCTCTCCCGAATTTTTCAGTGCGCTTGGGAGGTACGACTTCCATAGACGTGACGAGAATCGGGATCGACAAAGCTTACGGAATATCCAAACTCACCGAAATTCTGGGTATCGAAAAGGAAGAGATGATTTTTGTAGGGGACGCCATCTTTCCCGGGGGAAATGACTATGCGGTCAAAGAAGCCGGAGTTGATTCCATTGAAGTCAGAGATTCGACCGAATCCAAACGGGTAATCCAAGCCATCATTTCCTGTTTGAGTTAGTCAGTCCCATGTACGACCAGCACTGGGCACTTGGCATGTTCGGCACACGCTGAACTCACCGAGCCAAGCAGGAGGCCAGAGAATCCGCCAAGCCCGCGCGACCCGACTATCAACATTTCTGCTTTCTCGCTGGCGTCAAGCAATACGAAAGTTGCATGGCCTTGGCTGATGCTGCCTTTGAGTCCGACCGGACGTTCCTTTCCGAAGACCGAATCCAGGGTGTTGCGGAGAATGTCTTTAGCAGTTTCGTCAGGTTTCCATGCTCCAGGTATCCCACCCTCCAAACCGAAGACGATGGGGTACTCCCACGCAATCACTGCATGAATCGTGGCACCTAGAGCCGGTGCAAGTCTTGCTGCCCATTGAAGTGCATTTTTCGAAGAATCCGAACCATCAATACCGACAACGATGTGAGGATTGGTTCCCGTCACTTTCGTATCCATGTCCATGACCTCCCGAGGAGTTACATGATCTCCACTTCTACTTTAGACCTGCGTTGGGGCGATGAATAGGTCACATTAGGCGTGACCTTCGTGATTGGTGAGAACTGCCCCTCATGCTCCTTTTTCATCACAGTAGTATTTTTGATCGTAGAGGAATTCACCTCTAGCAAAGGAAAACGACAATGGCTACAAAGGAAATACAAGTTCAAAAGCCGGCACATCTCCGTCCACTCATGGATCTTCCAATTTTGATGGATTGGTTTGACGACTTTGTACCTTTTAGTTTCTCGCTACGCAACGAAGAAACTCATCCGATCAAGATCGAAGAGTTCATGAAGGAGAATGAATTGACGGTTCGTGCCGAGCTTCCTGGCGTTGACCCCGACAAGGACATTGAAGTCACCATGGGCGAAGGGATGCTCACCATTAAGGGGGAGCGCCGTGAAGAGCACAAAGGCGCAGAGCGTTCCGACTTTCACTACGGAAGTTTCATCCGGTCCATCGCTCTTCCCAAAGGAACCGATGAGAAAAGCGTCCATGCAACATACAAGGACGGCATTCTCGAAGTGAAGGTGATGCTTCAACCAGTCCAAAGCCGGATGACGAAAGTCAAGGTAGATCGCGCTAAGTAGTCGCGCAAAATTTGTAATACTGCTGGGCCGTTGAAAGCATGGCCATGGTTGATTCTGCGCCTTGGTTCTGATTCGGGCCGTGCGCGTGTAGTCCGTCAAAGCCGGCCCCGGTTTTGGGATCGAACATTGCCGCTCCGACGTCGTTATCGCCGCCAAACCATCCCCAGGCGCGTTCTATTTCGAGCGGCCATCGTGAGTCGCCGGTGATGGTCCATGCTCGCGCGCAGGCATCGGCGATAGCGGCTACTTCGATCGGCTGCTGATCGAACTCCATCTCTGTTTCGCCGGGACCACGACCGCCAACCGGAGTTGGCGAGAGATGTCCATCTCGGATTTCGAGAGTGAGAAGGAATTCGAGCATCCCCATTCCACAGTCAATCAGTTCTTCACTGTGAAGAGTCTGTCCAGCAACCATGGCGGCTTCAGCGAGGGAGGCGTTGCTGTAGCCAAGCCGAGTTTCGGGCCAGAACCAATCCGGGGATATCTGCTGACTGAGACGAGTTTTGGCATCGAGGGCGATATTTCTTGCGACGCCTTCATCGTGACCATAGAGAAGAATTTCTCCCGCCCCTAGGGTTGCAAAAGAAATTGCCCGTAAATCTGGCGAATGTGTTATTGACAGCAATCTGAAACCATCCAGCGCTGCCGCACGTTGTCCTGGCTCCGGGGCATGCGTCGCGGCAAAGCCAAGCCCCCAACAGGCGCGCCCCCACCAGTCGCCTCGACCTGCCTCATCTGTCCAGTGGCCTTTATCATCCATGCGGTTGTGGCAAGCGCCATCTTCCGTGATTGCTGCCAACGTGAAATTTAGGTACAGGTCCAACATTTTTTCCGCCCTCGGACTCAATTTCGGTTCTCTGCACAGGAAAACTAGACCTCGAGCCACGTCATCCACGCAGTAACCGTGCTCAGGTTTGGGCTCATGGAAAAGCGCGTGTTCATACATGCCGATTGAGGTGGTCAACCGTTCGAGATGATCTAGAGGAGGAGTGCGGGAGAAATCAGCGCTCATGCGACCGCGCTGGTTTTAATGAGCGACTGCGCAAGTCGAACAAATCGGGCGCCAACCGCCGGCCAGAAAAGTGTCGACGCCAAGTCTCTGGCCCGTTCTGTCATCTCTTTGGCCAAATCGGGATTTTGGAGAATTCTCCGCAAAGCACGTGCGATAGCTATCGGGTCGCGATGAGGGACAAGTAAACCAACTCCTTGGGAAAGGATCTCAACCGCGTGCGGAAAGTTGGTAGCCACCACTGGACGAAGGGCGGCCACAGCTTCGACCAGTACACCTGAGGTCACTTGGTCGGTTGAATCGTACGGAAGAAGGACAATGGAAGCAGATGAGACCAGATCGGCTAGATCTGAGGCGGTGAGATAATCGGCTCGCAGTTCAACGCAGTCGCCCAATTCAAGGCGGTCTATACGATCCTGAAGTTGCTCTCTGTACGACTGGCCTTCACGCGCCAAAACTTTAGGATGTGTTCTTCCAGCCACAACATAGTGCGGCATCGGTGCAATATCTCGAAGGTGGGCCAGGGCCTCGACGCCCCATTCGATTCCTTTGCCGGGGCCGATCAAACCCCAGGTGAGGATGATCGGAGCGTCCGAGGCTTTGCGCGGATTTGTCTGAGGGAAAATTGGAGCACCGTGCGGTATGGCGATGATTTTTGCCGGATCAACGTAGTACTTAACCAGCAAACGCTCTCGCGCCGCCTCACTCATAGTTACGACGGCTGAACCCCTACGGCAGATCTCCTTCATTACCTCGCGTTGATGCGCGGTGGGCTGGGAGACCACAGTATGCAGAACGACGATTGAAGGCACCCGCAGATTCTGAAGAATAGTCAGTACGTCGTCGCCGTCTTCACCGCCGAATATGCCGAACTCGTGCTGAATGACGGCCACATCCCTCGCATTGAGTTGTGCGATCGATGCTGCAAGTGACTCCGAATCGCCCGGGTAAATCACTGACATGATCTCCGGCGCCGAACTCTCTGATGCCCTGTTATTTGGATCGTCAAGTATTCGCGCGACAGAGACCGTGTGAGCATCAATTCCCGTAATCGCGCGACCGAGTGAGTAAGCAAAGGTGGCGATACCACAATGAGTCGGCGGATATGTGCTCACGAATCCAAATCGAATGCCCATTTTTGATCACCTCGCAAAACTACTCTTGGCGTACTGCATGCGATCGTAATCCCAGCAAATCGAATTTTCCAGTTGATGTTCGCTTTAGAGGGTGAACTCTCAGATTAATCCCAGACCCTATGAGCGAGAAATTCGCATTAAGCATGAACTCGCAGTTGAGAGTAGGGTTGAAACGACGAAAGGTAATACCTCATGGATGTTCTATCGATATTGGTACGTAAAGACCCGTTAGTTCTCCGCCCTGATGCACGCAGGGTGATTGCCCGGTTGTATCTACCCGGGCAGGAGATCATGGACAACGAGTTGTCACGGGCTGATTCTGTGATCGAACGTGTTCTGGGTATGACCGATGAGGAAGTGTTAACGGTCCTCAATGAGACGATTGGACGCTACGGCGAAAGGCATAACAATTTTCGCGGCATTCTCGCTGAGAACTTTGGGCTAATTGCCCACCATTTGCCCAAGTTAGTTGTCAACTCCACTGAGCGCCGTGACCTTATCGGGGCCTATTTCACCAAGGAGTATTCCGTTGAGGGTGCGGCGTTTTTCAACCCCTCGATTGTTCTCCATCCAGATCAGACTGGGTTGGAAGATGGTCAAATTCGTTTCATCATGAGTGTTCGTGCCGTGGGAGAAGGACATATATCCAGCATCGAGTTTCGAACCGGAGTTCTGAGTGATTCCCAAACGATTGAGATTGATGAACCTGGGACGCACCTGGTGACAGGTCAATCTTCTCATGGGCCGATGTCGACGGATTTTTTGCGCGATGCCCTTGCTGACTTTGAGGCCGAGGCAGCGTCGAAGTACTTCCTAAGTCTCCTGCCAGATCAGTTCAGTCCTGCCCATCTGCACGACGCCATTTCCTCCCTCGAACAAGATGAGCTCACCCGAAACAGCACGAAGGAAGTCATTAAAGAAATCCGATGGATTGCGTCTTGCAACTATCGAAATGAATTTCCGCACGAGAGCCAAATATCCGAACGGGTGCTTTATCCAACATCCGTCGACGAGTCCCATGGCATGGAGGACGCTAGGTTCACTCAATTCACGGAAGATGACGGCCATGTGACGTATCTTGGAACCTATACGGCCTATAACGGTTTTCAAGTAAAGCCGCATTTGATCCAGACTCAAGATTTTCGAACCTTTGATGTCACCCGCCTCATTGGGCCGGCGGCAAAGAATAAGGGGATGGCAATATTCCCGCGTCGTATCAACGGCAAGTATGTGGCCTTGTCTCGTTGGGATCGAGAAAATATCAGCGTTGCCTACTCAGAGAATATGTATAGGTGGTTTGATCCAGTCAACATCCACCTGCCAGAGCAACCGTGGGAATTTACTCAGTTGGGCAACTGCGGTTCGCCAATTGAGACCCCAGAAGGCTGGCTCGTTATTACTCATGGTGTCGGACCCATGCGTGAGTACGGGATAGGTGCATTGCTACTTGACTTAAAGGACCCCACAGTGGTTCTTGGAAATCTCAGTTTGCCATTGTTATCGGCAGATGCAGAAGAGCGTGAAGGTTATACGCCAAATGTCGTGTACTCCTGCGGCGCACTTCTCCACAAAGAAACCCTTCTCCTACCTTATGGATATAGCGACGCCGCGGTTCGCTTCGCTTATGTTGACCTTCAGGAACTGCTCAAGCAGATCCGGGGTCATCTATAGCGTGCACGCTCACATTCACAGGCGTCTCACCGAATTAAGGATTCATTTCTACCCTAATTGGGCAGATGTGGGTGTACCTCAAATCAATCTCAAATATCAACCTGAGACGCGAATACAGCGAACGTCGTTGATATCCGGTACATACAAATGAATGGAATCGATCATGGGTATAGGAAGCGGAATTTTTTTTATTTATCGTAGGAGCAATTGTCGCCTACGCACTGAATTTCAACGAGAAATGGGTTGACCAGAACTTGATTGGCTATCTACTTATGGGCGGTGGCGTGCTCGTCTTTTTGATATCGATGGTGAGCTCCTTCAAGAAGAAATCCACCACGGTTACAACTCACAGCTCCGTCGAAGCCGGACAGAAGAGCACCAGCGCCGAGACCAAGAGCGACACTCACTAAAGAACTGCGTTCCACCCCGAAATCACTCGGGTTTCGGGGTGGTGGGCAGAGAATCCGAGTGTGCTTATTGAAGACGTTGACAGCTCCAGGTGTTCACCCAGAAGTATGGGAAGTCCGATCCAGCGTGCAGCTAACGCACTGAAGAAGTGTCCGTGCGAGAAGAGCGCGATATTGCCGCTCAGAAGGCTCACGCGTTCGATCAGTCGATCACAGCGTTCGGACACCTCAATTGGACTTTCTCCATTGGGCGTTCCATTCGCAAAAAGATTCCAGTCAGAACTTTCTTTGAGAATTTCCTCGGTTGTGAAGCCTTCATAGTCGCCGTAGTTCCATTCGGCCAGATCCGGGTCAATTTGCGAATGACGGGCGAGACCTGCCAACTCACATGTTCTTCGTGCACGTTTGAGCGGGCTTGTGAAGACCGCACTGAATTGGACTTTGCTTAGGAACGGCGCGAGTCGGCTTGCCTGAATCTCTCCCTCGGGTGTTAAAGGCAGATCAGTCTGTCCCGTGTGTTGCCCAGAGAGCGACCATTCAGTTTGTCCATGGCGGATGAGGTAGATCGTGAGACTCATGGTTTTCTCCCAATTACGACCGTGGCATCGTAATCATCAGATGACACAATCGTCGGGTCGAGTTTGTGGAGCTCGAAAATTGCCGCCATGTGAATAGCCTGATCCTTGCTTGTCTCCACCAGAAGCGAACCGCCTGCCCTGAGCCACAGATTGGCCTCGCCGGCAATTCTGCGATGTACGTCAAGACCATCAACGCCGCCATCGAGTGTTTCTCGCGGTTCATGCTCTTGCGCCTCGCGTGGCATGAAGGCGACCGCGCCCGTTGGAACGTATGGCGCGTTTGCTACTAGAACATCGATATTTCCCTTGATTTCGGGAGGAAGGGCATGGAAGAGATCGCCGTGAAAAACTTGACCACCCAGCGAAGCGATGTTCTTTCGGGCGCATCGAACCGCCACTGGATCGTTGTCGGACGCATAGAGATGAATGTGGGGGAGAGTGCTAAGCAGGGCCATTCCTAGTGCGCCCGACCCGCAACACAGGTCGACAACAGTGGACTTCGCCTCGCAAACGGAGAGGGCCTGATCGACGAGGAACTCGCTACGCGTTCGTGGGATGAAAACGCCAGGTTCGACTGCAACGCGCAATCCCTTGAACTCTGTCCGCCCCAAGATCAGTTGAAGTGGGATTCCGTTGGTTCGCTTCTCCACCATAAGTGAGAGCACCTCCGGCGAATCAAAGACCGAGCAGAGCAATCGAGCCTCTTCCTCGGCAAAGACTGATCCGGATTCTCGAAGTACCGCAGTGATTGCAGAATACGAAAGGGGATTTGAAGACTCTGGCATAAGGGCTATTTGCTTCCCCCGAGTATTGAGAAGAGCCACCGTTGAAAAGCGTTTGGGGCCTTCCTATTAGACAGAGAGGATTCGGATTCTCCAAGCAGTTTTCTCGCCTCATGTTCATCATTAGCGGAGGCAAGGACTCTCACGCCTTGCGCCTGCAAAGCGAGGTCGACACCACCTAGGTCATCGGCCGAGACTCGTGCCTTAATTCCATGGTTGCCAAGCATCCCGGCGATCAACTCGGCCTCGGCCCGTGAATTCACAACCGCGATGGTGACACTCATAGACCTGAGAGTATCGACTATTTCACGTGGATACTTGCATATTCAACGCCCGACTTCGTAACCTTGAATATCCCATCGTGGAGTTCTTCGATGAATTCATTCGCCAGAAGCTGATTCTTGCCCTGTTCCCAATCAGTCGTAGAACTTGAAGAACTCGGATCGTTCACGGTCAGACCGTTCATATCAAACTTGACCGTACGGTCGATTACAATCTTGGAGAATTCTCCAGTTTTTGAATTAGATATCTTGCGTAGTAGTTCTAAAGCTTCCCTTGATAAATCTAGGCCCATGTGCGTATCCCAATTCCTAGTGTTGCTGAAACAGTGTAATCCCGGTCGGTCGGATCCCCGCAAGATAAGGGTAATTCTTCATCGTGGGGAGTGCTGCCTTGATTGTGCTTCGTCTCGCTAGGGAGCAGTAGAGCTGGTCAAAGTTACAAATTTTTCTCCAACCAGACAGGTCCGCCAATCAGCCCATAATGAACCAGCCACTCAAAACCCACAACTAGTCAGTCGTGAATCACGGATGGTCACAAAGTTCCATCTAGTCAGACCACCTTGCCCATCACGGTGGCTCTGCCAGTGACATATCCAGTTCGTTTGGCCCTAACCGTAAGACTGATACTTGATTTAGACGTTACTCCTGTAACAGTTAGAGGCAAGGTGGCCCCACTGGCGACCCCGATCACGATGTGCCCTCTCGTTACATTGTAAGTAAAGGTGAACGCAGGGTCGTAATTGGTGACATTGATGGTAAAGCCATTTGCGGTCGATACCGGAGTGCTAAAAGTCGGTATTAAGGCCGTTAGGAGAGCACTTCCCGTCACAGTGGCAGTACCGGCACCGTAATTGGTTCTCGCGGTTGTCACCGTCAGTATTGCGGTGGCACCCGGTGTTAGGCCGGTTATAGACAGAACAAGTGTGTGTTCGTGTTTCTCTCCCACCGTTACCTTTCCCGCCGATGATGTCGGAGTGAATGTGAAGGCGGGGTTGTAGTTGGTCACCTTGACTTTGAAACCGGTTGTCGTCGAAACCGGAGTGCTGAAAGTAGGAACCAGAGCGGCGCGTGGCCCTTTAGTTCCAGTAACCATGGCTTGTCCAGCGGCATAACCGGCTCTAATGGTTGTAACGGTGACGGTTACTCTTGATTCTGAGGTCAGTTGGACGGTCAGAGGCAAGGTGCTGCCAGTGGCAACTCCCACCGTTACATGCCCGTGTGAAGTTTTGGCAGTGAAAGTGAAAGCAGAATTGTAGTTAGTGACATTCACAGTGAAACCGGTATCTGTCGAAACCGGAGCGCTAAAAGTCGGAATCAGGGCCGCAAGGAGCGCAGCGCCAGAAGTGGTGGCAGTAGCGGTTGCGTAACCAGTTCTGGTAACCGTCACCGTGAGCGTGGCGCTGCCGCCAGGAGATAGACCAGTGACGGTGAGAACAAGATTATGCTCGTGCTTCTTTCCCACCACAACGTTCCCCGCCGAAGATACGGGAGTGAATGTGTAAGCAGGGTTGTAGTTAGTGATATTCACGGTGAAACCTGTGGCCGTTGAAATCGGAGTACTAAATGTCGGAGTCAAAGCGGCACTTGGTAACTTGCTTCCTGTCACAGTGGCACGACCAGAGACATAGCCATCTCTGGTGGTTATCACTGTGATCGTGGCGCTCGACCTTGAATCTAGTTGGACAGTCAGAGGCAATGTAGGGCCACTGGCAACTCCCACATTCACATGTCCGGCTGAGGTTCTCGGAGCAAACCTGTAAGCAGGGTCGTAGTTGGTGACATTGAACGTGAATCCTGTTGTCGTCGAAACGGGAGTACTAAATGTCGGTGTCAACGGGGCAAGCAGAGCCCGCCCTGTCACGGTTGCGGTGCCTGCGCCATACCCGGCCCTGGCAGTTGTCACGGTCACAGTGGCGCTTGTCCCGAATGCAAGTGCGCTGACAGTCAGACGAAGAGTCTGATCGTGTCGATCGCTGACCACTACATTTCCAGCAGAGGTGCTGGGAGTGAATGTGTAATCGGAGTTGTAGTTGGTGACCTTGACAGTGAAACCAGTAGCCGTTGGATTCGGAGCACTGAAGGTCGGAATCAGCGCTGGGGCTAGTGTGGCTGCGGCCGCGGGAGCGGCAGGCAGCAGAAGAGAGGATAAAAGCAGAGCGCCCAATACGGATGCAATTGATTTCAACATCCTGGAAGAGGTGCGTGATAGCAGGTTCATGTGGTCACCTTCAACACAATTCAGATTCTGGAGAAGCGCTGCGGAAATCCGTTCGCCTTCAACGTTCACTCAACGCATTCCAGGCTTTGTATTCACGGTACTCGCGTTTGCTGCGAATGCACAATTAATAGAGAGTGGCGGGAAGTGATGAAAAGAACTCATGCTTGCTACGCACTCACCGCTCGTCAACAGAATTGGCTAGAGAGCCACCTCTCTAGAGGTCGAAGTACAACTTACCGTTAAGCATCTGCGCTCAAATTCCTTCCAGTCTGGAGACGGGGGCACGAGCGGGGCACATGCCTGCTCGCCGTCGATCATGCACCTCAAGATTTCAAAGATGGAAATGCCTTCATGACTCTTTGGCAGGCGGATCTTGAGGATTGACCACAAAACACGCAAGGAAGTCACTTTTGGAGTCGGCAGAATTCAAGAGTTGTCGCCATGACCAAAGGTTCGGATGTCCCATGTGTGTTGCGCCCTCGGCGGGACGTATCCGCAGACGTATCCCAATACAACCGCAGGTAGGGGTCTAACTTCTCCAATCTTGTTTACATGGCCGAAGGCCAGCCCAGTTTGTCCAATTCGAGCCACTGAGTAGGCGGCTAGCATCTCGAAGCCCGGTATCAGTGAAGCGAAGTGAGATTGTGCTGCAACTAGATTTCTATCAGTACCCAAGTTTCCATCACTGGACGCCCCGATCTTTAAGAGGTTTCGGAAGCCATTCTTCGTCTTCGAATGCTTGGGTTCCAGCCACAACAAAATCAGCAATCTGGATTGGTTGGAATTTGGCAATATAGCGCGACTCTCGTGGTTGCCATATCTGGGACCAGGCATCCGCCGCGCGTTTTCCCAACACTTTGGCACCTTCACGCTGGAGTCCTCTCTCCAGACAAATCTCCTCTGGAGTTTCGACCCAAATTCTTACATCCCAATCGATGGGGAGTTCGAAACTATAGCAACGTTCGATTATTACGCCTCGGTCTATGTTCATCTGCTTCGGTTGACCAAGTTCGCCGTTAGGAAAGTCAAATAGTCGAATAGGAAATTCTCGCAGACCCATTCTGACTGGGAGCAACACTTCATTCCGAAAACGTTCCTCGTTAAATTCACCCCAGGTGATTTCATTTGAATGTGGCTCAAAAAAGTCATCCCCATTTATGATCGTGAATTCCTCGAGTTCCTGACTCAGAAACTCCGCAAGAGCCGATTTCCCCGATGCTCCACGACCATCAATCGCAATCGTGATGTACTCGCCATTCTTGGGTTCCACGCGCTCATAAATCTTGGCGATGTTGATCATCTTGGTAACTGTAACAGTAGGGGATGTGATTATTCGAATGTTTTGGGTGCACAAAACCCCCACCGTTTCTGATGGGGGTTTTGAGTAAAGATTCCTATAGGTCGAAGTACAACTCGAACTCTGCTGGATGTGGTCGCAATTGAACGTAATCAACTTCCTGGGTTCGCTTGAAGTGAATCCAAGTATCGATGAGGTCTTGCGTGAAGACTCCACCGCGAGTTAGGAAATCGTTGTCGCGCTCGAGGTTGTCGAGCACGGCACCGAGA
>JANXZB010000110.1 GCA_025355765.1 Actinomycetes bacterium | reverse complement strand
CCCCGAGTACGAGGTACTGCAGACCTAGAGACATTAGGTGCTGGCAGAAGACAGCCTTCGTTTTTGCCGTAGAAACGATGTCTTCCGGGGCATTGAAGATGGAGGCCGACTCAATACCACTCTGGAGTTGAACGTAATTGCCCAGTAACCCAACAAACCCTACGGAGGTCCCTGAAGTAGTCGCGTAGACGAGCGCGGCCCTAGAGTCATCGATCGATGATTGCATGCTAGATAAGGAATATCTCGTCTGGGGCACTTTGCCGGCAAGTCTTTCCAGTTCAACATGCGGGTTGGGTGTCAGCAGAATTGCCGCGAAGACGACAGATGTCACCAAGGAAATCGGCCAGAGCAATAGGCCGCGCCTTCCAAAGAAAAGCGGAGCCGCAAAAACTGAGGCCTCGCCGCTGGCCTTGTTATCAAGTTTCTCAAAGGTCAGGATTGCTCCGATCAATGCACTGAATGCAATAGCCACAGGCAGTAAAAAAGTCTGCAGCATGGAAGCAGCGAAGGAGCGATTTACGTAATAAGGAAATGAGGCGGTCGACCATATTGAGAAGAAGAGGCCTATCGATCCAGAGAAGTGCAAGCCGCGTCGTTCGCTCTCAGGGAATCGACTCGACAACTTTAGGACCCAGAAGCTGCTAACCAGCACCGCGACCATCAGCGGTAAAATTAGTAGAACTGGACCCGGAGTATGAATCGGCTCGGATCCGTAGCCACCCCCATATTGTCTGAGAAAGAAGCCATAATCTGATACATGTACTTCTTTGCCAAGTGCGAAGGACGCTATTGGATAGACCGTAAATCCAAGAAGTGTGCCGGCGAACCAATAGGCAATGAGGAATTTCGTCCTAACAACTGACAGGAACTTAAGGAGAAGCAGGCCAAGAAAAATACTTGCAACAAGGGCGACACCAAAGTCTTGAGAGTTCCAGAGCACTAGACCGCAGGCAAGGCCCACGTACGTCATGGCGTTTTTCATTTTGTCCGAACTTTTCTTGGATTGGAGCAGGCTCCAGCAGATCAATCCGATGATCACTACGCCGGGAAATAGTCTCACTGGGATCGCTGAGAGGAATTCCGCGATCGAACCTCGATACCCAATACGTCCCGGGAAAGGCACCATGCACGTGAAGGGAACCACCATGGCCGTGGCGACAACTATCGATCGGTTCGGCAAACAGGCTCTTACGATTATCACCGCTAAAATTAATGTCGCAATGAGTACGAGCGACATAAAGACAAGGCAGAGTTCGACTAGTTGATCGGGATTGAGGAATGACTTAAAGAGTGAAAGAAAAAGTGCATTGCCTATCTGATACTGAGGGATGAAATCAAAGTACGGCCAGTGTCCTGCCGCCACGGAGAGGGATTCATTGATCACGAATGAACTGGGGTAGGAATAGATGAGGCTATTCATTCCTTGATAGACGCTCAGCAGAGAGAAGAGGGAACTGGTGAAGACGATGGTCCGTACCGCATACCTCACTGGCGGATTCAGACTCGGAAAATGAATGACTTTCCAGATCCACGGAGTGAGCAGAATGGCAATGGCCAAAGGCCACGGGCCGAAACCGTTCCAGAGTTGATTGGATCCGATTGGATGATCGATACCCACTATTCCAAGCACGATTCCGGCCAATGCAACCACTGTTATCAGCAAATGGGACTGGCTAATCTTGTTCGTTCGCACAATTTCTAGGGTGATGAATAGCGCCGCAAGTAGTGCGAGAAGGTAAATACCGTCATCCCAAAGTTCAGAATTGGGGTGATTGCCTTGTCGCAGGAATTGCACCGCAAGCGTTGTTGTTGTGATGAGGGCAAATGTGGCTGTAAAGAGCCGCAATATTGATGAGAGATTCGAATCTAGCAAATCACCATCGGCACTCTTCAGTAGCTTCAAGGCTTAGGCACCCGGATCCATGACAAAATCCTAGCCACCAGAACTACTCAAGTAGTTAATCTATGCGGACAACTCCAGTGGGCGTTTGCAGATGAATGGCCACGATTCCGTTATCACCATCGTTGCCTGCGGGATCAAGCCATACGACCTCGATGTCACCGACGGCATGGGCCATATCGCATCCGCAATATTCCTCAATGTTCTTCTCGTCTCCTGCAATTTCGATCTTGACGATCTTTGCGTGAGGCTTACCATCCCCAGAGGGATGTTCTTGCGAAAGCCATTGGATGAAGAATGGCAATTGTGCGTCTTCCAAGGTTCCGAGTACGCCGATCTGCTTCCAGCGAAGATCCGTCCCATCAGGCTTCCTGCGATGACCATCAACTGCGGGACGACCTAGTCGGGATTCAACCTTGGATACGTCATCAACTGATACGACCCAGGTGAGCCAGCCTCCGCCTTCGTTTGCACGTTGTGTAACGGCTTTACCAAAGGGTGACGCATCCGATGCAGGGTGGTTAAGTGGACAAACAACTTCGATGTAGTGACCATCACTCAACGGCAACGTGAAGTTACGAGTGCCAAATCGGGGGTGGACTCCTCCATCGACGAAGGTCGAGCCGAGACGAGATCCGAGACGTTGCACGGTATCTGCAAGTTGCTCGTGGGAGGTCACATAGGAAACATGGTCTAATCGCATAAGTAATATCTTGCCCTATCGAAAGGGGTGCTTATTACCATCCAAGGGCGTACTAGATCGGAGAGGTACAGGCCAGGTCCTGGGCGGGGGGTATTCCCGTAAGTAGATAGTGATCGACGGCATCATCGACGCAAGACGAGCCATGCCCGTAGCCCGTATGCCCATCTCCGTTAAGCGAGATTAGACGGGAGTTAAGCAGGGTGTTGTGCAAGTCCAACGCCCAGCTGTATGGCGTAGCCGGGTCACGAGTAGTTCCCACTATGAGAATCGGTGAAGTTGATATCTTTTTGATAACGGGCGAGGAGATCGCCAGTCTTGGGAAGAACTGGCAGGAGAGGCCGCTGTAAGCAAGGTAGGGACCAAAAACTGGTGCCTTTGCCGCGAAAACCTTTGCCCCACTGACGATTTCTGCAGTTGTGCGAGGACCCTTCCAGTCAAGGCAATCGATCACGAACTGCGCGTCCGTCTCGTTGCTGCTGTAGGTACCGTCGGTATTTCTTTGTGCGTACTCATCGGCAAGGGCTAGGTAGTTGTCACCGACGCCCGTCACCGCCTGCTTCAACGCAGCGCGAAGTTGAGGCCATCCTGTGGCGCGGTCATAGAGGGCAGAGGCGGTACCAAGGACTACGAGAGATTCAGTAACCGGTCGATGTTTTGAACTTGAAAGAGGTTTTATCGCGGCACCTTTAAAGAGGGCGATGATCTGTTCTCTGGCCTTCTCTATGGGTTGCTTGAGGACGCAATTGGATCGCGTATAGCAGTCCGCGATAAAGGCATCCAAAGCTGAATCAAAACCGATTGCCTGCGTAAGATTTTGCTCGGTGCTCGTCACGATGGGACTAATAGCGCCATCTAGAACCATGCGGCCAACCTTTGATGGAAAGAAATCCGCGTACAAGGTGCCAAGATATGTGCCGTAACTGACACCTAAGTAATTGAGTTTCTTCTGCCCGAGGGCCGAGCGCAACAAATCCATATCGCGGGCCGAATCGGCCGTGCTGTAATGCAAGATGTTATGCGTTCGAGCCTCGCATCGTGAAACATATTCACGCATCTGTTTGATCAGAACATTCAGCTCTTTTTGATTATCAGGTTTACTGTCGGCGGCAAAAGATTCATCGGTCTGGGAGTTCGTGAGGCAGCGAATCGGCTCGCTTGCTCCGATTCCGCGCGGGTCAAAGCCCACTATGTCGTATTTCGCAAGCAGAGACGGGCCAAATATGAACTCAGCGTTGTAGGCGTAATCAACCCCCGAGGCGCCCGGGCCCCCTGGATTAATTACGAGAGAACTGATCTTCGCGCGCTGATTACTCG
>JANXZB010000055.1 GCA_025355765.1 Actinomycetes bacterium | reverse complement strand
TAAGAGCGAGCCCGTTTCGCTCAATGTCCATGTCGATGGTGCCAGCCAACCGTACAAAGAGACTTTCTATCCCACGACCTTTACTGGCATCACCATGCCTGCCCTGCATAGGCCAAAATTCCTGGCGATCGTGTCGGCACATGTTCTTGCTGCGTACTTAGCCAAAGACGAATTGACCAAACCTGATGGCTTTATCATCGAAGGTTTTACCGCCGGAGGTCACAATGCACCTCCGCGCGGCACCATGGTTTTGGATGATGACGGTCAACCGATTTTTGGGCCAAGAGACGAGGCCGATATACAAAAGGTGGCCAAAGTTGGACTTCCGTTCTGGTTGGCCGGCGGACAGTCCACACCTGAGCAAGTCCGCGCCGCCCAAGCCTTCGGTGCAGTGGGTGTTCAAGTTGGAACCATCTTCTCTCTGGCCGAAGAGTCAGGGATACAACCCAATATTCGGCGAGAACTGTTGGATCACCTTGCAACGGGAAATCTCATAGTTCGAACAGATCCTTTTGCCTCTCCTACGGGTTTTCCATTCAAGGTAGCCACCTTGCCCGACACCCTCTCGGATGAGGAGGTCTACGAGGCACGTCCGCGACTCTGCGACCTCGGGTACTTGCGAGTGCCTTACGAGAGATCTCCCGGTGTTGTCGGTTACCGCTGCCCATCAGAGCCTTCGCATGTCTACCTGCGAAAAGGGGGAGAAGAGCAAGAACTCACAGATAGAAAATGTTTGTGTAATGCACTTATGTCCAATGTGGGATTGGGGCAAACACGTGCCGACGGCTATTCCGAGCCGCCCCTCATTACCCTCGGCGCCGATCTCAGTGGCGCCAAAGAATTGCTCAAATCCCATCCCAATGGATGGGATGCAACCCAGGCTGTTCAATACCTATTGAAAGTGGAGGCTTAAAAGGGCACTATGCCATTAGGTCCATCAAAGGAGGCGTGATGAAGATCAGCGCATTGATAGCGGGAAAAAGAGTTGAAACGATTTCACCCAGTGCCAGTGTTCACGATCTAGTGAATGCGCTTAACGTGCACCATGTGGGAGCCCTCGTTGTCTCCCCCGATGGACGAAAGATCGAAGGAATAGTCTCTGAGCGCGATGTTGTCCGGGCGATGCCGGGCAAGCTAGACCAACTCATCGGAATGCATGTACGAGACTTGATGACGGTAGATGTTGTTACGTGCGACAGCAATGCGACAGTGGCCGAATTGATGGCAATCATGACAGAGCGCCGCATCCGCCATATTCCGGTCGTAGACGCGAATCAGAACGTCGTGTCCATAATTTCAATTGGCGATGTCGTCAAGGCGCACATCAGCGAACTCGATGACGAACGCAAGGCACTAACCGATTACGTTAATTCTTGAGTTGCTAGCAAGTTAGAGATTGACCGTCGACATATTGGGGTAACGGTCCCCTGCCGTAACGCCCTTGGGAGCCGCTGCGTCAATCAACGCAAGATCCTGCGCGCTTAGTTCAACATCAAGAGCGGCAATGTTCTCGTCCAAGTATTTGATTTTCTTGGTGCCAGGAATCGGCACTACGTCTTTGCCCTGAGCCAGAACCCAAGCAAGGGCCAACTGACTTGGAGTGAGGCCCTTCTTTCCAGCAATCTCTTTCACGCGATCTACCAATTCAAGATTCTTCGCGAAGTTCTCCCCCAAGAATCTTGGGTGACTTCTCCGTGAATCGTCTTCATCCAGATCATTGATACTTCGGATCTCTCCCGTTAAAAAGCCTCGACCGAGCGGGGAGTAAGCGACAAACCCGATACCGAGTTCGCGGACCGTTGCAAAAACGCCGTTGTCTTCGACGTCGCGAGACCAGAGCGACCATTCCGACTGCACCGCGGTAATTGGGTGGACCGCATGAGCCTTGCGAATCGTGGCCGGAGCAGCCTCTGAAATACCGAGGTGGCGGACTTTCCCGCTCTCCACTAGGCCCTTCATCGCGCCCCAGGTCTCCTCAATCGGAACGTTCTTATCAACGCGGTGCTGGAAGTAAAGATCGATGTGATCGACGTTGAGTCGCTTCAACGATGCATCGCATGCTTTGCGAACGTAGTCGGGATGACCGTTGACTCCAATGAATTTGCCAGTCTCATCACGTTCATTTCCAAATTTGGTGGCGAGTACCACGCCCTCTCGTCTGGCGGCAATGGCGCGGCCGACAAGAATCTCATTTGTGAAAGGTCCGTACATATCAGCGGTATCCAAGAAGGTGATTCCACGATCGAGGCCATGATGGATTGTCTTTATCGCCGCATCTTCATCTCGTACCCCATAGAAATCACTCATCCCCATGCATCCAAGGCCTTCCGCGGAGACTTCTAGCCCTTGGCCCAATTTTCTCTTCTGCATCATTTCTCTACCTTCCCTAACAGTGAACGACTTGTAACCTACTTCAATTTCCTGCGAGCGCGCTCGAAACGAAACCAGATGCCAACTCCCAAGGCAGCCGCTAAGAGCAGCAGAAGGCGGGTGCCATAACTTGTCCAAAAATCACTCTTCGTCCTATGTTGCACAGGTGTCGAAGTGGCTGGTGCCATTGATGTGCTGGGCGCAGGGACCGCCGAAGCCGTACCTTTATTGACCGTGAATTGGTAGGACCCCTCTTCGGGATGGCCATCCCCTGAGACGACCCTCCAACTCACCGTGAAATCGCCAGTGACTACAACAGGACTTACGCCAACCCTCAACGTCGCACCCGATACGTGCGAGTTCTTCGCATCAATTTGACGTCCTTGTGAATCCTTTACAACAAGCACATTGGTTTGGGCGCTACCTATATTCAATAAATTTGCATCAAAGGTGACTTCAACTTGAGTGGGCAGGGCATCAAGGTGGGCTCCCGCGACTGGATTGGAGCCAACAAGTTGGGCGTGCGCCTGCGCCGATGGCAGAGGAAGGAGCACTAGCGCCGAAAGCAAACTAAATTGGAGTATGCGGCGAATTCTCATGTATGCAAGGTACTCCTAGCTAAGGGGTGGAATTTCTCGGCGATCGGCAACGTTAAACTGATGCTGCAATAATTGATCAATTCCAAGGAGTTCTTTCTGATGTCGACCTCACTCTTTCAAGAAATGAAAATTCGCGATCTCACCTTTCCCAATAGGGCGTGGGTCAGTCCGATGTGTCAGTACTCGGCTGAAGACGGGCGCATCAGCGAATGGCACCGTGTTCATCTTGGTGCTTTCGCCACCGGCGGAGCGGGATTGGTGTTTGTAGAAGCCACCGGTGTGGTGCCAGAGGGCAGAATCTCAATTGGTTGCCCCGGCATTTGGAATGATGATCTGGCACAAGCTTTCAAACCCATAGTTGATTTTAATCACTCGATGGGTTCAACAATTGGAATTCAACTTGCCCACGCCGGTCGCAAGGGGTCGACGATGAAGCCATGGGATGACCACCTCATCGCAAGTGAATCCGAGGGTGGATGGCAGAGCGTATCCGCAACTGATCTTGCTTTCACGGGGATGCCGGCTCCGAGAGCCCTATCAAAAGAGGAAATTGCCGAACTGACCCAAGCCTTCGGCAGAGCAGCGGATCGAGCAGTTAAGGTCGGTTTTGATGTTGTAGAAATTCATGCGGCTCACGGCTACCTCCTTCACCAATTCCTTTCACCTCTGACAAACAAGCGAACAGATGAATATGGCGGAAGCCTCGAAGGACGAATGCGGTTCCTACTTGAAGTGGCGCAAAAGGTGAGATCCACAATTCCAGATGGGATGCCCCTCTTTGTTCGAATTTCGGCCACCGATTGGGTTGAAGGCGGATGGGATATAGACGAAGCGGTGCTGCTATGTATCGAACTGAAGAAAGTTGGCGTGGATCTCATAGATGTCTCCTCAGGTGGGTTGGTCTCTAACGCCGTAATACCAGTAGGCCCCGGCTACCAAGTTCGCTTTGCTCAAGAGATAAGAGAGAAAGCCAAGATTGCGACTTCGGCAGTCGGCGTGATCACGGATGCGCGTCAAGCAGAGGAGATTATTTCCTCTGGCAGAGCAGATGCAGTGATGCTTGCCCGAGAAATGCTGCGAAACCCTCGCTGGGCGATTGCGGCTTCTGAGGAGCTTGGTGTGCGCGGTAGATGGCCCAATCAATTTGTGAGGGCGTCGAAACTACCCCACTGAGAATTCATGATGGAAGGCTTCTCCCAGAGTAGCCTTCCATCATGCAAGACGGCGTAAGCATCTGCGACCTGAAGATTATTCGCGATGGAAAAACGATCATTCCTAATCTGACCATGCAAATAGAGCCAGGAATGATTGTGGGACTGCTTGGGCCAAGCGGAAGTGGAAAAACAACGATTCTGCGGAGCATCGTGGGTGTGCAAGCTATTGCGGCAGGAACCATTACCGTTCTTGGGTATCCAGCCGGATCGAAGGAATTGCGGACGCGAATCGGGTACTTTACACAGAGCGCAAGCATTTATACCGACCTTACCTGCATAGAGAATCTGCGCTACTTTGCCCAAATTTTAGGGCAGTCTGAAATATCAGTGCAGGAAGTCCTCGAACTCGTTGACCTGACCAAGAATCAGAAACAACTTGCATCATCGTTATCGGGAGGCGAACGGGCTCGACTGGCACTTGCAACAGCCCTTCTCGGTAAACCAGAACTCCTCATACTTGATGAGCCAACTGTTGGACTTGATCCAGTGTTGCGCAGGGATCTTTGGAACCTCTTCCACAGGCTCGCAGATCAGGGGAAAACACTGCTCATCAGTAGCCATGTTATGGACGAAGCCGATAGATGCGACTCCCTCTTCCTGCTTCGAGAAGGGTGTGCTCTCGCGAGTGGGACTCCCGTTGATCTCAAAGCAAGTGCCAATACTGAAGAAATGGATGAGGTCTTCATATCTCTGGTGGAGAAGACGTGAGCATTCGACGCATTTGGGGCACCGCAAGAAGAATTCTTTCGCAACTTCGGCACGATCCGCGCACTATCGCGTTGATGATTCTTGCGCCTTGTCTTCTCATGACGATCCTTAAATACGTCTACCAGAATCAGGGCCAAGTATTTCAACACGTCGCGGGTTCCCTTCTCGGCGTATTTCCCATGCTCGTCATGTTCTTGATAACCAGCGTCGGTACCTTGCGCGAACGAAGTTCTGGAACTCTGGAGAGATTGCTGATTCTGCCCATCACCAAGCTAGAATTTATTCTCGGATATGCAACTGCGTTTGGAATTGCCGCGTTCATTCAGGCCGTTGTTGTCTCCTCTGTTGCACTCGGTCCTCTAGGACTGAAAATATCGGGCTCGCAATTGATGCTCATAGTCGTCGCAATCATTGATGCCCTTCTGGGAATGGCGATTGGCATCTTCGTGAGTTCTTTTGCCAAAACGGAATTCCAGGCCGTGCAATTCCTTCCAGCAATTCTCTTCCCGCAACTGCTCCTTAGCGGCCTCTTGGCTCCCAGATCCAGTATGCCTTCTATTCTCAGAGTGATATCGGATTATCTGCCGCTTACTTATGCAGTCGATGCCACGGAGAAGGTCATCGTTGGTCGGGGCACGCTCACGCACGACTTTGTACTGTTGGCAATCTTCTTACTCGCTCTGCTCGGCGCCGGTGCGCTCACGCTCAAGCGCCAGACGAATTAGATAAACCCCCATCGAGCGAACCACCAGATTCCAACGCCAGACGCGAGCGATCCAAGTCCCAGAGCTAAGAGCGCAATCCAAGCACTCTTGGCGGCGCGATCTTCTACTTCTCGAAGAGACTGCGATACGGAGACGTATCCAAAAGTTGGCACGTAGTCTGTGATCGATGCGAACCGCAACTCACTGGTCGGTTGCCAAGTTACGCGAGACTCTCCCTTTGACCTGGAAATATCTAGTACACCCGTCGGAAGCGTCAGAATTCGACCACCTAAGGACTGGCTACTTCCTATGACTTTCTTGTCCAAGCCGTACAACGTGATGAACGGGCTCTGGGAACTAGATAGATCAATCTGCTTTGCCTCCAAGATTGCAGCGGATTTCACGCCGGCCTGCAGGTCAGCTTTAACGGACTGCATAATCTGAATGAGCGGAATATTGATTCCGGACCTGGCATCTTGCTGAACAAAGACGTACGAGGTCATTATCGTTAGCCCAAAGAGAATGACCGTGAAGACCCAGATATAGAAATATTTGGATCCGCGACCGAGTGGATTTTTCATCTCTGAATAAACCTGTGCGATTAGCTACTTGACTCTTTGAATGCACTGGCGATCATGCCAACAGTTCCCGACAATTCAGCGGGGATAACCCACACTTTGCTGGAGGTTCCATTTGCTATGACAGAGAGCTGCTCTAGGTATTTGTAAGCGAGCACTTTTTCATCCGCATTTCCGTCATGAATAGCCTTAAACACTTTAGCGATGGCCGTGGCTTCGCCTTCGGCTCGAATTACCGCTGCTTGGGCTTCGCCTTCAGCGCGCAAAATATCAGAGGCTCTCGTTCCTTCGGCTCTGAGAATCTGGCTCTGTTTCTCACCCTCTGCCGTAAGGATCGTTGCCCGTTTTTCACGATCGGCGCGCATCTGCTTCTCCATCGACTCTTGCACGCTAGGAGGTGGCTCGATCGCCTTAATCTCAACACGGTTAACCCTTACTCCCCATTTCCCTGTTGCCTCATCTAGAACCTCGCGAAGTGCGGCGTTGATGTGATCACGCGATGTCAGTGCCTTCTCGAGATCCAACCCACCAACGGAGTTTCGAAGGGTGGTCACCACCAACTGTTCAATTCCTTGAATGTAGTTCTCAATCTCATAAGTAGCCGACTTCGCATTGGTCACCTGAAAGTAGATCACGGTATCGATATTGACTACTAAGTTGTCTTCCGTAATTACTGGTTGAGGGGGAAAGGAGACCACTTTCTCGCGTAGATCAACCAGGGGCCTAACTCGGTCTATGCCTGGAATTATTATGTTCAACCCAGGAGCTAGGGTCCGATGGTACTTGCCGAGCCTTTCGACGATACCCGCGCGAGCCTGCGGGACGATCTTGATTGCCGAGACGACTGCGGCTATCGCAATCACTAGTAGTACAACGAGGGCAATATTGGATGCGGACATTACGTTCTCCTTATGCGGAAGTAATTGGTACTTTGGGAACAATGATTGCAATGGCGCCGTCTATGCGCGCTACTAAAACTTGAGTGCCCGAAGGAATCGAGCCCTTAAGGGAACGCGCCGTCCAAGTTTCACCTCGTAGGCGGATGCTTCCAGTTTGGTCGGTGACTTCTGTGAGGGTGAGCGCCTGATGATTAATAAGTGCGTCTACTCCCGTACTTCCACCACTAGATTTTTTGAAAAGGTACTTGCGCACGACAGGTCGGATCACAGCCAAGGATAGGACAGCAGTTATTGCGAAACCGACCCACTGGAACGAGCCCCCTACCCAGATGGCAGCGCCAAGGGCACCAATAAGTGCGGCTATAGCAAACGAAAAGAAGATCAAACTCAAAGTAAGTATTTCTAGGACGATGAATCCACCTGCAAGTGCCAGCCATATCCAATAATGCATCGGGCCTCTCCTCGAACTCGCCTCCAACGTACCACCGTGGGAGTCTGATTGGGAGAGCGAATATGAAAATGTTTGGTCAGAATGGCCGATTCACTTCATCCAGTATTTCTTGGCGATCTCGTTCAAAACAATGTAAACACCTATCAGCGAGAAAAGTATCAAAACGAGATTCCATGGCAGAGGCGCTAATCCGATGATGCGGCCAAAACCTGTAAATGGAATCACCACCGTGGTGAGCGCCAAAATTACACTGGCCCAGAACAATCCACCTCCCGGCTTGCTCTTCCAGAACCTGCGATGGGTTCGCAAGACCATCATTACCGCCAGTTCCGTGAGTGTTGATTCCACAAACCAACCGCCTCGAAAAAGTGTTGCGGATGCGTGGAACCCGAGACGCAGTACTGCAAAGGTGAAAATATCGAAGACCGAACTCAATAGTCCGAAATAGATCATGAACTTACGTATTGCCTTAATGTCCCATGCCCTGGGTTTGAGGATGTCCTCAGAATCCACAAGATCACCGGAGATAGCAATTGCCGGAAAGTCAGTCATGAAATTCAAAAGGAGTATCTGCATCGGTAGCATCGGCAGAAAGGGCAAGAAAATATCTGCGACAGCCATCGACACCACATTGCCGAAGGCCGCGCTCACACCGACCCTCACGTATTTCATGGTGTTTACGAAGGTTCTTCTACCCAGAGCGACGCCCTCGGCGATCACATGAAGGTCCTTGTTTAGAAGGACGATTGATGCCGCGTTCTTGGCGACATCGACCGCTGTATCGACGCTGATGCCTACATCAGCGGCATGCAAAGCTGCGGCATCGTTGATTCCATCTCCGAAATAGCCGACCGTCGCCCCTGTCGCTCTTACGGCCACGATAATCCGTTCTTTTTGAACCGGGTCCACTTCGGCAAAAACGCGGCAGGTTCTCACCTTTTCTGTGAGTGCATCCTTGTCCAACTTGGCAATCTCGGAGCCGATGAGAACTAGTTCAGCCGCCAAACCCACTTGGGTCGCGATGGATTTCGCCACAAATCGATTATCACCGGTGATCATGTACAGATCGATCCCCAGCGCAGCTAATTCTGCAATCGCACCCTTCGCATCCTCTTTGAGGGGATCGTGAAAGACTAAGAATCCCTCGAGGACCATTTCTCGTTCGTCGTTGATATCTACTTTCTCTTCGCCTGGAAGTGATTTGCTGGCTATGCCAAGCACACGGTTTCCCTGTCCGCTTATCTCCTCAAAGCGACTCTGCATCTGGGCAGCATTTGGAGATAGCGGCTGTACCTCACCATTGATTCGCACGCTATCGCAGGCGCCCAAAATGCTCTCAAAAGCCCCCTTAGTGATCATCAATGGGCCGTCCTCATCAACCAGAACAGTGAGGCGACGTCTTTCAAAATCATAGGGAATCTCACCGAATACCTTGGCTTCTACGAATTTATCGCCAACTGAACTCAAGATTGCCGCATCTAGTGGGTTGATGAAGCCCTTCTGCGATTTAGCGTTCATAAACGCCAACCTCAGAACCTGTTCGCTCTCGGCCCCATCGGGTTGAAGTGCACGATCTAGACGCACAGCACCGACAGTGATTGTCCCCGTCTTGTCGGTACACAATGCCGTCATCAAACCGAAATCTTCAATTGCATCAAGCCTCTTAACAAGGACTTGCTTTTCCGCCATCCTCCTTGCTCCAGCCGCGAGCGAGACGGAAATGATTACGGGCAAAAGTTGAGGCGTGAGCCCGACTGCAAGAGCCAACGAAAAAAGCAGCGAATCGATGATCGGGCGATGGAGCAGCAAGTTAGCCAGGAAGAGCGCCGTTACTAGAAAGACCATGGCGCGCAGCAATAGCATTCCGAACGCGGTCGTACCTCGTTCGAATCCTGTCGTGACATCTCGTGAATTCAGTTCGCTGGCAAGAGCCCCGAATTCAGTTGACTGCCCTACTTTGACAACAATCCCTCGCCCTACGCCGCTAACGACGTGGGTTCCGAAGAAAAGTTCTGAGGTTCTCTCGGCAAGTGTCTTCGTCCTATCAATATCACCAATGTTTTTCTCTCGTGGAAAGGACTCACCTGTCAGTGCTGATTCGTCCACCATGAGTCCCGATGCCTCAACAACTTGGAGGTCAGCGGGAATTAGATCACCCGCTCGCAGAGAGACGAGATCCCCAACGACGACCTCTGCGATTGGAATTGTCACTTCCTTCCCATCACGGATTACTTCAACGTGGATCTGAACCTGACTCATCAGCGATTGCATCGTCTTACTTGCTCGATGTTCCTGCCAAAAGCCTAAGAATCCACTGGGAATTATGATGGCGAGAATAATGATTCCGTCGGCTACCTCTCCCAAAAACATTGAGATTATGGTCGCCGCGAAAAGAATGAGGATTATGGGGCTTTCAAACTGACGCAATAACAGTTTCCACGCAGAATTGCGCGAACGAGAATCAAGAACGTTCGGCCCGTCTTTTTCCAACCTGGATTGGGCCTCCTGAGTCGAAAGCCCTGCAGGCACAGTCATATGTTGAGCGTACTCCGCAGATAGAAGTAAACTCTTGGCATGGTGATAGGTCTAGGGGGGGTTCAACGATGAGGCGGCCCCTCTATTCGATCCCCGCACGAAGGCAATCAGAATTAAGCGAAAGTCGTAACGTATGACCGTTCGCAGAATCATGGCAACAAGCGGCGGTTTCATAGCAAGAGATCGATGGGATGTCTCCAAACCTGGGGCGACGGTTCGGCGAATGTTGGAATTGACGAAAAAAGAGAGACCGCGGGTCTGTTTCATCCTCACAGCAAGCGGCGATAACGCCGGATACCTTGCCCGCTCATATGAAGCTATGACCGATATGGGGTGCGATGTGACGCACCTTCAACTCTTCACGCAACCCAATGTCCCGGTGCGGGAACACATCCTTAAGTCCGACGTAATCTGGGTCGGCGGAGGATCTGTTGCGAACCTTCTGGCACTCTGGCAATTACACGGCGTAGACATCGCTCTTCGTGAGGCATACGAGAGTGGAGTCATTCTTGGCGGAGTCAGCGCTGGATCGCTCTGCTGGCACCAAGGAGGTCCGACCGATTCATTCGGACCCGAACTTCAAACGGTGACGAATGCCCTAGCATTTCTTCCCTTCGGAAACGCGGTGCACATTGATTCAGAAGCACAGCGCCGCCCGCTTGCTCACGAACTCATCATGAATGAAACATTCAAGACAATCTACGGAACCGATGACGGGGTGGGCATTCTCTATGAGAATGAAGTTCCAGTCGAAGTAATCACAGATAAGCCAGGCAGCACCGATGGCCCAGCGGCGTATCTCATCAAGAAAGTAAATGGCGAAGTCGTTGAGACTCGACTGGAATCAGGTCCTATTAACGCGTAACTAGCCAAGTGTTGAAGCAGCAGCTTTGGCAGCAACACTGGAGGCGCCAGCAATGAGTTCAATATCTTGATCCGTGTGTGCCCCCGATACAAACCACGCTTCATATGCCGATGGCGGTAGAGATACACCGTTATCGAGCATGGAGTGGAAGAAGGCGGCAAACGCCTTCGTGTCCTGACCTTGCGCATCCGCGAAGTTGCGCACTTCTTCATCTGCAAAGAAAATTGAAAAGAGATTGCCGGCATTCTGCAATCTATGAGGTACGCCTTCTTGAGACAAAGCGGTGGAAACGACATCACCCACCTCGCGAGCGCGTCTGTTCAAAGTGGCATAAAGGTTCTCATCGCACAACTCGAGGGTTGCAAGTCCTGCTGCGGTAGCCACAGGATTGCCGCTCAATGTGCCGGCTTGGTAGACCGAACCAATCGGTGCCAACAGATCCATGATGCGCGCAGGCCCGGCAACGCCCGCAACTGGGTATCCCCCGCCGATAACTTTTCCGTAAGTGATGAGATCTGGTGTCCAGGATTCCTCGGCGTTAATTAAGTGCCACCAACCACCGGAGGAAAGGCGGAAACCGGTCATCACCTCATCAAGAATGAAGAGGGCACCATTTTCTTTACACAATTGTGAAAGCAGTGCGTTGAATCCCGGAGCGGGAGGCACTACCCCCATATTTGCAGGGACGGCCTCTGTAAGGACGGCAGCGATCTCACTTCCGCGCTTGGTGAAGAGTTCCTTAATCGCTTCAAAATCATTATATGGCACTACAACTGTGTCTTGTGCTTGCCCGGGAGTTACGCCGGGAGAATTCGGTAGGCCAAGCGTGAGTACTCCGGACCCTGCCTGCACCAAAAGGGCATCTGCGTGTCCGTGGTAGCAGCCGGCAAATTTCACTATGACATTGCGCTTTGTTGCGGCTCTGGCGAGCCTCACGGCGGTCATCACCGCTTCGGTCCCTGATGAAACAAATCTCACTCGCTCCGCAGCGCTGACGCGCCTGATGATCTCTTCGGCGAGAAGAACCTCATTGGGGCTTGCCGCACCAAAAGATGATGATTTAGAAGCCGCCTCGATTACTCGGCGAACTACCTCAGGATGGGCATGACCGACAATCATTGGTCCCCACGACCCGACCATGTCCACGTACTCATTGCCATCAACATCAAATACTCGCGAGCCTTTGCCTTCAACGAAATATCTCGGCGTTCCGCCCACTGCAGAAAATGCACGGACCGGCGAACTCACGCCGCCAGGGATTACCTTCAGGGCACGTTGGTGCCAGCGTTCGGATTGCTCAATTGATTTCATGCAAAGTTCTTCTTCAATAGTCCTGCGGCTTCCAATGCCCAATAAGTACAGATGACAGAAGCGCCCGCCCGTTTCACTGAAGAAAGCACTTCCAATATTGCTCTCTCACGATCAATGGAACCCTGGGCTGCCGCGGCCTCCAGCATCGCCATCTCACCGGAAACAATGTAACTAGCAGTGGGAACATCCACGGCGAGTGATGTTGCATAGAGAATATCTAGATAGGCAAGAGACGGCTTGACCATGATGATGTCGGCGCCCTCAGCAACATCGAGCCGAACCTCGCGCATGGATTCCTTGATATTGCCTGGATCTTGTTGGTATGTATTTCGATCGCCCTCTAGCTCTGATTCCACTGCCTCGCGGAAAGGTCCATAGAAGGCCGAAGCGAACTTAGCCGCATATGCAAGAATGAGAACGTCGTTGAAATTAGCTGAATCCAATGCTTCTCGTACGACTCCAACTTGACCATCCATCATTCCGCTCGTGCCAACCATGTGGGCACCCGATTGTGCGAGCACCTGTGCCATCTGGCCGTAAATCTTCAACGTTGCATCGTTATCAATCGAACCTTGAGTGTCGAGGATGCCGCAATGGCCGTGGCTTGTGAACTCGTCAAGGCAGAGATCGGCAGCAATCACTAACTCGTCGCCCGCAATATTGCGGGCATCCCGGATGGCACTTGATAGAACTCCATTTGGGTTCAGCGCCTCCGTGCCTAGCGCATCACGCATTTGCGGAATTCCAAAGATCATCACCCCGCCAATACCAGCGTTGAGTGCACGATCAATTTCTGATTTGAATGATTCCTTCGTGTGCTGCACAACCCCTGGCATTCCCGATATTGGTTTAGGGGTAGCAAGACCTTCGCGGATAAAAACAGGCAGTATCAGCGAACTCGGTGCGACATTCGTATCTCGGACCATTGCCCGCAACTTCGCGGTACTCCGAAGTCGTCTAGGTCGCTCGATAATCCCCATAGTGCCTGCCTTTTCTCTTTAGAAATTCTCTTAACAGAGTAGCGAATATATGGTGGAGGCCACCACCTTCGCCGAGGGCTTGGGAGAGATTGTCGCCACCACAAGTCCCTGATCAACAAGTGCTTGAGCAGTAGTCGCACCGGCGCAAATCAATGGAACCGCCGGACTTGGGAGAAAATGAGTCAGGGCGCGAACAGCGCTTGGTGAGCGAAAAAGAATTGCACCAATTTCGCCTTCCCTTAGCAGTTGGACCGATTTTGGCTCCTTTTCAACCGGTGAAGTCATATAGACGACGGCTGTGCTGACTTGCCAGCCCGCCGAGAGGAGGGTTGAAGGCAAGGACTTCATCGCCAGATTTCCTCCCGGAACAAGGGCATGTCCAGCCGATGAAGTACTTACCATTGCATCTGCCAAAGATTTGGCGGTGGCCTCGTGTGGAATCAATACGTCGCTGGCACCTAAACGGCTTAGGGCATCCGCCGTTGTCTGGCCCACCGCCGCAAACCTCACGTCATCACGAGCGGCTATCGCGGCGCACAATCGATCTTCCCCGACACTACGCGCCCAAAAATTCAAGGCATTTACCGAGGTGGCAATCAGCCATGTCGGATGATCCGAGCCCTCTAGAAGAGTAAGAAGACGCTCACCTTCACTCGGATCGTTGGCAACCTTTATCTCGATGTATGGGTCAATGAGGGAGGGAATTTCCAAT
>JANXZB010000051.1 GCA_025355765.1 Actinomycetes bacterium | reverse complement strand
GGCTCTGCAACCGCGCCTGCAGGATCCAATGATTGAGAGTTCGCGTCTCAGGGGCGATCTGAGCGATTGTTATCGGATTAGAGCTCCAATGAGCGGTTATCGGTTGGTTTACAAAGTGGAAAATGAAACTCTAGTTATTCTCGTTATAGCCATTGGAAAACGCGAAGATGAAGAAGTTTATAGATCGGCCGCCAGACGCCTGGGGCGAATGGATGAGAGGGACAGAGGCGAGGATGCTTACATGTTCTGCAGAAGTGCCTTTGGGTATTTGCTCTGATATAAGACATTAACGAAGGTCAGGAGGCTAAAATCCAAGAGTGAAAACGCCAGCAGTTCCAGCCATCAACACCGTGGCCAAGCGAATTGTGGGCAGGCGAGATTCAGTTCTTGCCCGCAAAAACATCCGCGAATCCCTTGTTTCGGTGGCAGGCCTAATCGGTCGCCCTGTCCGCGACACTGACGGCCGAGATCTTGGAAAGCTGGTTGATGTCGTTGTGCGGCATGGTGAAGAAACCTACCCAGCAGTATCTGGGCTGATCGTGAAAATCGGCGGCCGCACCTCCTTTATCGACGGCGCAAGAATTTCCAAACTGACAAAGGATGAAATTCGACTTTCCTCGACGAAGATCAATTTAAAGGAATACACCAGACGCCCCGGTGAATCCCTTCTCGATGCAGATGTCATTGACCACCAAATTGTTGATGTGAATGGCCTTCGTGTTGTGCGCTCTGCCGATCTCTATCTTGCTCCATTGGATAAAGAAATTCGTCTTGTCGGCGTGGACGTTTCCTTCACTTCATTTCTTCGCCGTGTCTTTCCCGGAACAATACGTCGTCGTGCAACCCCCGATCGCGTTGTGGACTGGGCAACAGTGGCCTCTCTTACCGATAGTGGCGGACAAGTGCGCACGGCAGGTCCGCGTTCGGCACTCGCGCAATTGCGCCCGGCTGACTTGGCAGACTTGATTGAAGACCTAGTAGGTCGTGAACAAGGCGCTCTGATCGAGTTGCTCGATCCGAACTTGGCCGCAGACGTACTTGAGGAAATGGAAGACGACGATTTGCAGGGCTTGCTCCGTGGCCTGCCTGCGCAGCGTGCGGCAGAGTTGCTCGCTCTAATGGAACCAGATGAGAGTGCTGAAGTTTTGCGCGATCTTGATGACGAACACAGAGAGAGCATTCTTGAGGCGATGGCACCGGAAGCGGCTAAAACCCTTCGCTTGTTGGTGACTTTCGACGAGGCGCTCGCAGGTGGTGTCATGACGACGCACTCGGTCCTTTGCAAAGAGAACGACACGGTCGCGCACGCACTCTCACTGCTGGTCAAACATAAGGAACGCGATATTTCAGACGGCGTTGTTGTCGTGGATTCCAAAGGAAAACTTCTGGACCATATTCAAATGATCGAACTTGTTTCGGCAAAACCTGCTGCAGCCCTCTCTGATCTCATTGGTCCGCCATTTCCCACCGCAGTTCATATCGATACTCCCTTGGATGAGGTCATTGATGAATTCTCAAATAATCGTGGTTCCTCAATCATTGTCATTGATTCGGCGAACAAACCCGTAGGTCGCATCATGGCCGATGATCTCGTTGACGCACTTGTTGCGCGTTCAGCAAAGCGTGGATTCGCACAGGGAAGTGGTGCGCTGACATGACAGTGAAGAAAGAAGCCGCCGTAAAAAAGACGGCCAAAGTCATCAAGGTGCCACCACTCTCCCACCGAAAGATTCGGCTTGCAGCACTTCTTGCAGTTATGGGCCCGGGAGTTATCGCTGGACTCTCCGATGACGACCCAGCTGGAATTACAACGTATTCACAACTCGGTGCGAAATACGGATACCGTCTTCTCTGGGTTCTAGTTCTCTCAACCTTCGCTCTGATTCTTTTTCAAGATCTCGGTTCGCGCATCGGAGTTGTAACGCGCCAAGGTCTCATCGGTCTGGTTCGCCAAAAGTATGGTGCCCGCTCGGGAGTTTTTAGCGCTTCTTCTTTGATACTTGCAAACATCGGAACGATGACTGCGGAGTTCGCAGGTATTGCTGCGGCGGGACAACTCTTTGGTCTCTCAAAGTTTCTATCCGTACCGATTGCCGGCCTGCTCGTTACATTCTTAGTGTTGCGCGGATCATTTGGACGGGTAGAGAAAGTCTTCTTTCTTTTATCTGCGGTATTCCTTTCTTATGTGCTGGCGGGAATCCTTGCCCATCCTGATTGGGGCAAAGCACTCCACGGCATGGTGATTCCGACGATGCCTTTTACTAAGGACGCTATTTTCATTGCTACTGCGACTTTAGGAACGACCTTGGCGCCTTGGGGGCTTGCCTTTATCCAGTCCTACGCCGTCGACAAGCGCCTGACTCGCGATGATCTAAAACTTCTTCGTGTTGATGTTTGGACTGGCTCTTTGCTGACGGGGATCATCGGCTTCTTCGTTGTTGTAACTTGTGCAGCGACTCTTAATCGCGAGGGCGTGTTCAACATTACAGATGCCTCTCAAGCCGCGATTGCACTGAAGCCTCTCGCAGGAACATTAGCTAAAGATCTATTCGCTATTGGCTTAGTCGGTGCCGCATTACTTGCCGCGTCAATACTTCCATTATCAACGGCGTATTCAGTGAGTGACTTGACTGGTCGACCAGCGGCCCTTGATGACGGATATGCAGAGGCGCCACTGTTCTACGGCACTTTTGCCGCGATCACGGTAATAAGTGCGATTCTGGTTCTCTTGCCAGGTGCTCCGCTCATCACGATTTTGCTCTGGACTCAGGTTCTCAATGCCATCTTGTTGTTGCCGTTGCTTTGCTACATGTTCGGAATAGCTCGAGATCGCCGGTTGATGGGTGAGTACGGAGCGGGTAAGCGGATGCAGAGCATCTACGTGCTAATTATCGGAATGATCGCTATCTGTATCGGATGCATGATCTGGTTTAGCTTTCACTGATTCATCGGCCTCTTTGGCCAAAGCAGCAAAATCCGGCCTGGGAATCTTTGGGACGTCGCCTTTCATGAGTCGGCGCCATAAATAGATGGCAAGGCCGCCGAAAAAAGGCCATTCAAATGTGTAGACCCAGGCTCGCCAATTACCGTGTTCGGCCCGACCAAATTCAAACCATCCGGCCCAGAGGCAGAAGGGAACCGAGACCAACATAAATATGGTGAACCATTTCTTCTGTTTTGCCGTGACCGGCTTTGAATTCTCTTCGTGAATCCAGGACGGCTCATCCGTCTCGTAATCCTTCATTGTTGGCTCGCAATCTCTTCATCGACCTTTGCCGAGGCGAGTTCCTCGCTCTTTATCCAGTGGTAGACCGCAAACGACATCCACACGGTATCGACAATCATCCCGCCCGACCACATGATGGAACCACCACGTCGCTGATCAAGTACTTCAAACATCCCGCCGTAGATTGACTTCGGAGCGACGTAGATGAAGAAGCCAGTGAGCGTCTCTGGAATCATCATGAGAAATAAGGAGATCACCGACATTGCCGGTGAGATCACCCGATTTTCAAGATTTCGATCCAGTAAATTAAAATAGAAGAGGTAGGAGACGATCACGTAGACCGGGACTTCCACATAAGAATGAATGAAGGAGTTGTTCATGATGAACTCGTGCGGACCTGGCAGGTGTACCCCGATCATGACGGCGGCGTAGGCTACCCAGCTGATAATCGGGCTGGTCAGAGTCTGGAAGAGTTGGTTTTTGGGTCGAAAGGTTGATGGCGTGCCAAGCACTAGGAGCGGTCCCGTAATCATCATGACCGTAATGTGTTGGACCATGTGACTCCAGAAAAGAGTGGCTGAATGGGCACCAAATGGGGTGCAGACCGCAAATGCGATGGTGGCAAGACCTGCCAGGAAGAATCGGCGCTGCCTTCTGGTCGAGTTACCTCCAACTTTGAGCGTAGCCCGTAAGTAGAGGTACTCCGTGGCTAAGAGGGCAATAGTGATCTGGGGAGCCAGAGCCCAGGTAGACCAGAAACCGGTCGTACTTGCCATTGTCATATGGGGGCAGAGAGTAGACCCCCGAACGCATTGGCGGTAGGGGATGGTCGAACCTGCGAATCGATCATGAAATTGCCCAGAAAGTACTTGGAAATCTGAGAGTTAACCCTTACCCTCTTGCCACTGGAGTTGTGATGACCCTCACTCTCATGGGTCAGTTAGCGGGGAGGCTTGAATGAACAAACGTTTGTTAGGCGCGCTAGGTACGGTGATTATCGGCGCAGGGGTTATCGCTGGGATCGGGACTTACGTGGCATCTGCCAAGAATGATTCACGCGTACTTGCCGCAACGCCGGCCGGCACTATCAACACGGCGCAGGGAAATCTGCCCCACTACACATTAGATATGTCTGCCTACCCGGACAGCATGGCAGGAAGTCACGGCACCACCGGCGGTAAGCACCCGGGCTGGGTCACCTACGGACCAGTGACAAATTTCCAAGTGCCTGCCCACTCGGTCATCACCGTGACGATAAAGCAGTACGACAGTGGTGCTCGAATCACCAACGATTTTTTTGCATCCGTTCATGGCACGATCGACGGCACGGCGATTATTAACGGCAAGGCCGTTAAGAGCGTAGATCCAGAGGCTGTCGGCCATACCTTCACATTGCACGGTCTCTCGGATGCGAAGTCGCAACTATTTGTAAGCGTTCCACTTCCATCATTGCCTGATGCCCTTATTCCGAGTTCTGGGTACTCCAAGACCCCCAATACCATCACGTTCTCACTTATTACCGGCGATGCAGGCAAATATGTATGGAACTGCGAATACCCATGCGGTGACGGAACAATCGCTCGCTTCGGCGGGCCGATGTCAACGCAGGGTTATATGTCCGGCAACTTCGACGTAGTGAATGCTTAAGGGGTAGTTAAATGTCTGATCTAGAAGCGCCGAAGCGCCCGTCAGTCTTTGAGCGCAAAGATATAAAGCAGACGGTTTACTTCTGGGTCGTCTTTACCGCAATTATTGGCTATGCCGCCGCAGAACTTCAGGCGCGGTCCATGGGAGTTTCGGCATCAGAGACGATGTCAACGACCATTCACATGATGCGAGTCTTCACGTGGGTTGCCGCACCAATCGCCGGTCTTGTTGCCGCGATGGCAATGACAACGTTGATTTCCAAGATTCATTTCGGCGACACACCTCCAGAGGAAGCTGACCACCAGATTCGAAATGCCACCAAACTCTCTGCCACATGGTTGATCGTCTCCTCGGTGCTCTGCCTCTTCGCAGTTGTTTGGGGCACTGTTGTTCTGCAAAAAGACAACGCAGCCCTTCTCAATCCGCAGGCCATGAACGTCAATGTCACTGGTCAGCAATGGGCGTGGAACTTTGACTACATCGATAACGGAACGGTGCGCAGCCAAGATCTCTACCTGCCAGTGAATAAGCCAGTTGTATTCCACATTACAAGCAAGGATGTCATCCACGGTTTCTGGATCGTTCAAATGGGTATCAAGGTCGATGCAAACCCCGGTTACACCACTGAGACTTCGGCGACTCCGAACAAGATCGGGATTTATGACTTGCGGTGCGCTGAACTCTGCGGTCTTTACCACGCATTTATGCAGACGAAAGTTCACGTTGTGAGCCAGGCAGATTATGACGCCTGGATTAAGAGCCAAGGAGGTCAAGCCTGATGACAACAATGATGGATCGTCCAGCAGCAACTCCGGGGCATTCAGCGCCAAAGAAAGCTCTTATCGAAAGACTCAACATCTTCACGGCTTTTGCATTAGGCATCATTGGTGCGATCGTCTTCTATTACGTGGCAAAGGCGATTCTCCCGGCCAACACCGATGGCTCATACATCAAGAGCAACAATGATCAGTACGTCATCTTCTCGATGATCGGTTGGTTTATCGGTTTCATGACCGGAATCGGCGCACTTATTGGACCTTTCCGTTGGCTCTTAGGAAAGGACCTAAACCACGACGAGAACATGTTCTACGCCGGAAAAGATCAAGGAGTAAAGCGGTATTTCCGCTACACCACCGATCATAAAGTAGTTGGAATTCAGTACCTCGTTCTGACGATGATCATCTTCTTTGTTGGCGGTGTTCTCGCGATGTTGATCCGCACCAACTTGGGACATGCCGGTGGCGGATGGCTCCAACCACAGACTTACAACGCGATAGTTGGAACTCACGGCATCATCATGATCGTCGGAACCATCATCATGATTACCGGACCTTTTGGTAACTTCATCATGCCGATCATGATTGGCGCTCGCGATATGGCATTCCCACGTCTTAACGCCTTGAGTCTCTGGCTGATTATCGCTGCTGTTCCATGCATTCTCTCCTCATTCTTCCTAGGTGGGATTTCTACCGGTTGGGTTGCTTACAACCCACTTGCATCACAGGCACCAGCAGGCATGGATGGCTACATCATGTTCATCTGCATCTTCGCCTTATCGACGATGGTTGCCGGTGCAAACATCACCACCACCGTTATCAAGATGCGCGCCAAGGGCATGACCTGGAATCGCACACCAATCTTTATCTACGGTGTAGTGGCCTCAGTCGCTCTAGCCCTTCCTGCATTCCCCGTCTTCTTCTTATCCCAGGTTATGTCGGGCATGGATCGCGCTGCTGGATCAACTTTCTACAACACCATGGGAGGCGGCAGCGGCTGGCTCTATGAGAACCTCTTCTGGATTATGGGTCACCCTGAGGTATATGTCATCTTGATTCCGGGTGTTGCTGCGTTGATGGAGATGGCCCCGGTGTTCACGCGCCGCCCACTCTTTAGTTTCAATCTGGCGATCATGGGAATCGCGGGAATATCAGGCTTGAGTATTCTCGTCTGGGCTCACCATATGTACACAACAGGTTGGGCTCCGCTTCTTAACGGACCATTCATGTTGACTACGGAGTTGATTTCGATTCCGACAGGCCTGTTATTCCTTGTTCTCATCGGAACTCTCTGGCGAGGTCGACTCTGGATGACGATGCCGACCGCATCGATCTATGCCCTTCTTTGGAACTTTATGATCGGTGGCATCACCGGCATTTATCTCTCGGACGTTCCAGTAGATGGGGCACTCCACGGATCAATGTATGTAACCGCCCACTTCCACTACACATTGATGGGCGCAGGCCTCACCGGCGCTCTCGCTTCACTCGTGTACTGGTTCCCCAAGATGACAGGGCGCATGTTCGACAAGACTCTGAGTTGGATCGGATTCTGGTTCGTCCAGATTGGATTCAACATTGCATTTATTTCGATGTTCTTCGTTGGACTTGCAGGACAACCGCGTCGCGTTGAGGCTTACGCCGCAATGTTTAGCCGGGGCAACATGATTACGACCGGCGGTGCTTACCTGATTATGGCGGGCATGTTGGTACTTCTATACGGTGTCATCTCATCATGGACAGGCGGGGTTAAGGCGCCGATGAATCCATGGTTTGCCAAGACACTCGAATGGAGCGTCCCAAACCCGGTTCCGCTTGAGAACTTTGATGTATTGCCCGTTGTGACATCGGATGCTTACGGTTATGGAAAGGCGCAGTCATGAGCGTAGAAACTCACGCACAATCGCATCACGAACATCCAGATGTAGTCGGTTCACGTAACCGACTTGGGCTCATCCTTCTGCTGGTAGCCGATATTTCTTTCGCATTGGCAGTCCTTTTCGTTTACTTCTACCTGAAGGGTCAGAACGTCAACGACATGTGGTTGCCAAAGGCAAGCGATACGCAGGACGCGACTGTTCCCGTCTCAAGCATGGGTGCCTGGTATGTCACGATTATCGCGGCATTAGGTCTGCTCTTTCACCGTTACGGTCTTGCCGGAGCTAAGGCTAGGAATCAGACGCAATTGGTACTGGGTTCTGGGGTTGCCTTCGTTGCAAGCCTGGCCGCCCTGATCTACCAAGGTATACAGATGAACAACGCACCTTTCACAATCACCATGGGCGCTTACGCATCTTGCTACTACTTGATTGCCGGCTTGAATATGGTCCACTTGTTCTTAACGGTCTTCGTCTCCCTTGGAAACTGGAACCGATCAAGATTGGGGATCTACTCGGCAGATCACTGGCACGTAGAAATTGTCAAAGTCTGGTGGACCTGGATGACGATCTCATCTCTTTTAGGAGCCTTTGCCCTCTCGTTTACGTAATTGCAGATAATTGATCTGCAAGGCTAACTTTCACCTGACTATTGTTAAAGGGTGAAAGAGCGAACGTGGTTGGCCCCATACATTGCTCTTGGCACCGTGTGGGGCTGTTCCTTTATTTTTATTAAGTTGGGCCTTGGGTTTCTCACCCCCTTCGGTGTCGCCTTTGGCCGCACTTTCCTTGGCGCCCTTGCACTTCTAGCGATTTCGCGGATAAAGAGAATTGCCCTACCTAAAGATCGCCGCATCTGGGTTCACTTATGGGTGGTCTCGATGTTGCTCAATGTCGTACCCGGAGTCCTATTTGCTGTGGCCGAAACTAAAGTCACTTCGATCTTGGCCGGAATTATAAACGCTGTAACACCTCTTATGACATTGCTCGTCATGATGACGCTTTTTCGCGAGGAGAAGCCAAAGCGCTATCAGGTAATCGGTCTCCTCATTGGATTCGCAGGGATCCTCATAGTCCTTGGTGCTTGGAACGGACTCGGCGCCAATCCCATTCTGGCGATCCTCGCCTTGCTCGCAGCCGTCACCTGCTACGGATTCTCATTTCCGTACTCGCGCAGATACGTTCTTCCTCACAGACTCGCGCCAGAGGCACTAGCAACAACTCAAGTCTCTCTCGCAGCAATTACACTCCTGCCATTATTTATCTTCGACGGAGTCGCGAAATATCAGTTTCGAGTTGGTCCAGTTTCGGCCATGCTCGCTTTAGGAATACTCGGTACTGGTTATGCGTATATCTGGAATTTTCAAATTCTCGCCGCGGCAGGAAGCGCCATCGCCAGTTCGGTGACATATGTGACGCCCGTTGTTGCTGTGATTGTGGGGGTTCTTTTCCTTAGCGAACCGGTAACGTGGAATGAGCCAATTGGTGGGGCAATTGTGCTCATTGGTGCGGCGATCAGCCAAGGTCGAATCAGACTTAGTCGAGCTTAAACGCCTCACGTATCGGGCCTAGTTCGATGCCCGCCTTCGTGTGGTCAGAATCTTCACCGCGCATTAACTGTGCCTGGTGAGCCTTGTCATGCCAGCGCTCCTCGATCTTTCCGTAGCGCCAAAGTGCCAGGGCCACGATCCAGACAACCGCGAAGAGCCCCACAATGATGTAGCCCGCTGAGTTCAAATTGAATGAGGCGGCGTAATTCCAGAAACCGCCCGTGAGATTGAGTTGTTTGGCAATCACTTGTGTTATCTCCAGTCCGCCGACAAATAACGCGACAGAGACCGAAAGTCCAGTGATGACGATGTTGTAGTAAACCTTCCGGACCGGTTTGGAGAAAGCCCAACCGTATGCAAAGTTCATGAAGGAGCCATCGATGGTATCGAGCAAGCTCATTCCTCCTGCGAAGAAGAGCGGCAGGGAGAGTATGGCCCACCACGGAAGACCCGCTACAACGGAGGATCCCGCCAGGACGAGAAGTCCAATTTCGGTGGCGGTATCAAAGCCGAGGCCGAAGAGAATTCCGAGCGGGTACATTTTCCAACTTGCATCGATACGTCTGGCAATAGGGCCAAAAAATCGCATCAAGAATCCGCGCGAATTGAGATGCTTCTCAAGTTCGGCCTCGTCGTACATTCCCTTTCGCATATCGATGAAGACGCGAACGATTGAGACAAGAATGATGAGGTTGAGGATTGCGATGAGCATCAGGAAGGTCCCGCTGACGGTGGTTCCGATCAATCCGGTGTAATGGTGCAGTGATGAGTTTGTATCTTTGAGTTGCGTTCCGAGAGCTTTGATTCCAAAGTTGAGCAAGATAGCCAGGGATGCGACGACGGAGGAGTGACCCAAGGAGAAGAAGAATCCGACAGCCAGAGGTCGCTTGCCCTCACTCATCAGCTTTCGAGTGGTGTTGTCGATGGCGGAGATGTGGTCGGCATCAAAAGCGTGGCGCATGCCAAGGGTGTAAGCCAACGCTGCAGTTCCCCAGCCAAAGAGCGAGCCGTCGGAGAGTTTGTAGTGGCCGTGGGTTGCGGCAAACATCAAGATCGCCCCGGCGACATGAAGCAGGGTGATAAACCCGAACATCGCGTAGAGTCGGCGCCATTCATCCGGGGAGAGGCGCTGGCGAAGAGAGGTGCCAGGCTTCTGGCTCACCAGAATGTTCATCGACCCTCCCTTGCTAGATGCGAATGGTTTGCAAGAAGAGCGTAGGGGTTAGCACTTATACGTGTCCACTCGGAATTTGTCGCCCACATCTTCCTAGCCGACCTTGCAGATATTTTCAGCACGGACTCAGGCAACTCCCCCTATCCTAAGCGCACCCTTGTTACCCTCGCAGGGAGATATTGAAGGAGATGGATGTTCCGCGCCGCCATACGACCACTTGGCATTTTCGCGACGGTCTCCTCTCTCATACTCATTGGTCTGCCGATAGCGGTGGCCTCTTCGCAGAATGCATCCCTATGCGGTTGGGATAGTGCCCCCGGTTGGGTGCAACGCGAGAACGCGAAGCCCGGAGATCCAAATTGGGATCGTGGGATTCCCATTCAGTACGCAGGGGATTTTGCCGGCAAAGAAGCCAAAATGCACAAAGGAGGGCCACTGCGTTCTTGGCTTGCTCCATCAGTTTCTGCGAGTGGACCCGAAGGATGGTTCTCTGCGCCAAGTGCAACGTGTGATCAGAACATTGGGTTGCACATTTCAGGATCAGGCGTGCCTGTCACGATCAAAGTCTTTCGCATGGGCTTCTATGGCGGTGCGGGTGCTCGTCTGATTTCAGAAACTACTACAAAACCAATTCCTCATTACGCGGTGAATGGTCCATCCAGCCCGCCAGAATCTCTCCTCACTACTGATTGGCCCGCTGCCTGGGACTTCAACGTTACAGATCAGACTCCACCGGGCCAGTACCTGATTCGACTCGGTGATCGAAACGGCGATTCGAATTTTGTACCAATCATGGTGACAAATCCGGAAAGCAAGAGCCCAGTTACGTTTATTTCATCGATCTTGACGTGGCAGGCCTATAACGAGTGGGGCGGCTACTCACTTTATAAAGGTCCTGATCGAACTCGCGGAACTCGGGCGATGGTTGTCTCGTTTAATCGTCCGTACGACGGAGATGGCGCCGGACAATTCCGTTACATGGAATTTCCAATAGTCCGACTTGCTGAGAAATTGGGAATTGATCTGAATTACATTACGGATCTGGAATTGAACAAGAACGTCTCTTCATTGGCGAACACCAAGTCAATTGTTTACGGGGGGCATGGCGAATATTGGACCACGCAAATGCGCGTTGCTTTGGATTCTGCAGTAGCACGCGGAATCAATCTGATTTCCTTTGGTGGAAACGCCGGGTACAACCGCCCGCGTCTGCAAGCTAAGGATCGTCAGCTTGTAATGTGGAGAGGCGCCAAAAATGATCCCAACAGGAAAAATCCCGTCTTGGCGACGACTCGTTGGCGAAGCTCCCCCGTCAAGAATCCAGAATCTCTCCTTTTGGGGGCGCAGTATGTAGGGTTGGGAGTAAATGGCGATTACACAATTGCCCACCCTCTGCGTTGGCCTTTCTCAGTCATGAAGCATCCGGCCTTATTGAGGGGGGTAGTTGGCAGGGAGGTTGATTCGCCTCTGTATGCAGTTGGTCCGGCAGTTGAAGATTTGGCGTGGGCTGAGATCAAACTACATGGCCAGCCGATCACCGCTATGGCCACTTACTACACGAATTCGAAGAATGCGGGCGTGCTTGACATTGCTACAAACGGATGGACGTGCGCAATAGATGATGTCTGCCCATGGAATCCTGCTCACTTTGAACAGACCCAGATGGATGTGCGTTTGGTTACCGAGGAGATCCTCAAAGGCCTAAGTAGAGGACCGTTGGGTCTGTGGCGTCCCGCGCTCATTGATATTCCCAAACGAGATAAGGCTCCCCGCGATCTGCTCGTTGGGTAACAAAGTGTTAGCGCTCGTTTTTGTGCAACTCATCTAACAGTTCCAAGAAGAATGCTGGCGCATTAATAGAGATAGATTTAGCAGAGCCGAAGTTCACATTGGAGAAAAGTTCATGCAATCCCGCGCACTAACAGTACTTGCACGAATCGGTTTCGTCTGCGTTCTTGCGGCGCCGATACCCTTTGCCCCACACGCAGTTGCCTACACCAAGGCGGTCACGACATCTTCCTGCGGGTGGGACACAAGCACCGGATGGGTCGCCCGAGAAAATGCAAAAGCTGGAAATTCGAATTGGGCAAGTGGCATACCACCCGAGTACAGCGGTGACTACATGTCGAGTGAAGCGGGAGTGACGCCACCTTGGGGTAAGGGCACCAAGAAATCCGTTGAGGGTTGGACAGATAGGCCAAGTGGGACTTGTGGCGATCAAATTGGACTTTATATAACTGGTAATGGCCGACCAGTGACCATCAAGATTTATCGGATGGGTTTCTACGGCGGTGCCGGCGCCAGGCTCGTCACTTCAACGACAATCGCGGCAGTGAAGGCAGGAACGAAAGCGTCAATTACCAAAGCACCAACTTCGACTGTGTCAACAAACTGGCCCGTCGCCTGGACGCTCAAGATAAATCGCGCGACAATTCCAGGGCAGTACCTCCTGAGACTTGATGACAAAGGACCTGACTCGTCGTTTGTTCCACTAACAATTTTCGATCCGAATATTAAGAGCTCCATTACCTTCGTCTCATCGGTCCTAACTTGGCAGGCATATAACCAGTGGGGCGGGTACTCCCTTTACAAGGGGACGAATATGACCCGTGGAACTCGCTCAACAATTGTTTCATTTGACCGCCCATATGATGGAGACGGCTCAGGACAATTTAGATATATGGAGTACCCGATTTTGAAGATCGCCGAGCAACTTGGCCTGAACATGAACTACATAACTGACTTTGAACTTGATAGCGGCGTGCAATCCTTGAGGAACACGACGTCCCTACTCTTTGGTGGGCACAGTGAGTATTGGACGGCGAACATGCGCAATTTTGCCCAAGGTGCGGTAGATAATGGAACAAACTTAGTTTCTCTTGGTGGAAATGCGGTGTACGCGCATCCACGTCTGCAGGCAAACCGACGCCAACTAGTGATGTGGCGATCCTCTACTGCCGATCCAAATCGAAACAATCCCGTCCTGGCGACAACTGGTTGGCGTCAATACCCAATCTCCCAACCCGAGGCCAAGCTCCTGGGGGCACAGTACGTGGGACTTGGCGTTAGCGCTGATTACACAATCCCTCATCCCAATCGATGGCCATTTATGACCATGACACATCCGGCACGCCTTCAAAGCATCGTCGGTCGTGAGGTAGATTCACCCCTGTATTCAGTGGGCCCTGCGGTAGAAGTATTAGCTGATTCGGCCATTAATTTTCATGGAAAGGCCGTGACGATTATGGCTACGTACTACACGAATGCGAAGAACGCGGGCGTAATTGATATATCCACGAATGGCTGGACGTGTGCAATAGATGATATTTGTCCGTGGCACCCCAACATATCTAAAGACACTAAAAACGACGCCCACCTCATTACCGAGGAAATATTAAAAGGGCTTACGAAGGGTCCGCTAGGAGTCTGGCGACCAGCCATCATCGACGTTCAGGCGCGGACGAAAATCTCCGCGCTTCAAAGAATTTGACGCTGATATGTCATTGACGGGCTTGCCACTTTTCGTCTTGCTGATTGTCCTTTGCGCTCTGGTCAATGCAGCCCTCATTGCTTACTGGCATAAATTTCCAGGTAGACCCGCTGCAAAACATTCTCAGCGGTTCACCATTTTGGTGATCGCGCAGTTGTTAGTTGTTACTACATTCTTTGTAGGAATAAACAGGTCGATGGTTTTCTTTGCAAATTGGAACGACTTGTTTGGAAACTACAATCAATACAGTTCGCCGATCACTCAGATTCAAGGAGAGACTACGTCCCCTCTTGACACGTACGTCCGCAACACAAGACTCCAACCCGGCTTCAGGAGTCAGGGTGGGCAGTTCTCATTCCTTCTCAAAGGTACTAAGAGTGGGGTAACCGCTCCTGTCTTCGTCTACCTTCCCCCGACCTACGGTGTCGACCCAGCTAGGAAGTGGCCGGTCTTGGTGCTGCTCCCTGGATATCCAGGAGTACCCACTACGTGGTTTCACGCATTGGATTTAGTGAAAATACTTAGGCACGAGATTTCCACTGGTTATGCCCATGATTTCCTTATCGTGCTGCCGACGATGAGTATTCCAGCCACTCGAGATACCGAGTGCACTGATATTCCCGGTGGACCGCTGGTGAACACCTGGCTTGGAGTTGATGTGCCGAATGCCGTTATGGACGGACTCGCGGCAAGTAAGGACCGAAAGGATTGGGGCATCGCTGGATATTCAACCGGGGGCTTCTGCGCGGCCAAGGTGATGCTGAGCCACAGTTCCCAGTTCAGCGTGGCCGTTCCCATCGCGGGATATTTTTACCAGACTCAGAACAAACTTTTTGGTGGGTCAGTCGCCCTTAGGGATGCCAACAGTCCGCTTTTGCTTGCCAAGGCCCTGAATCTGCCCTCCCATATGCTGCTCGTTGGCACCAGCCAAGACCCTGGTGTAATGGGGGCGATTGCCTCGATGGAGAAAGTAAATAATCCGAATCTTGTGATGGATCAACTCATCGACCAACATGGAGGTCATAGCACGAAGGTGTGGAAGAGCCAATTGCCGCGAATCTTAGATTGGCTCTCAAAGCAGATTCCCTAAATTGATTCTCTATGCAAACTTTAAGGTAATAGACCAGGATTCTCACGGAATTTTCAAAACTCTCTGTCACTATTCGACGTTGAATAAATCGGTGATCAATCCGGTAGTCACCACTTTCCCCGTCAAGGAGTACACATGAAAAAAGTTCTCGTAAGCGCCATCGTCGTCAGTGGTCTAGTTCTGAGTGGAACCGCAGTAGCCAGCGCCGCAACAAAGGCACCAAGCATCACAAAGCCAACTGCAGCCCCTGATGGCACAGCAAAACATGAAACGGCTGAGACCTCCACAACTCAGAAGACAGAGGCGGTGTCAACAACGAAGAAGCTCGCAAAGAAGACCCACAAGATGTCTTCCAAGGGTAAGAGCGCGATCGGTACGAAGAAGAAATAACTCAATAAGAATTAAGCAGACATTGCGAGGGAGCCACTTCTCGAGTTATCCGAGAGAGGTGGCTTTTCTCGTCTCTGTCGTGCGCGAACCGATAAAGGCTTCGGCGCGCATAGTTGCCAGACCGATTTTTGGAAGATCGGAACTCTTGCGATACATCACATACCGCGGGACCCACTCGGGTCGAAATTTGGAATTGAAACGGAACAAAGATTCCATTTGAAGCCATCGAGACATGAAAAGCAAAATACCTCGCCATGAGCGAATAATTGGTCCAGCCCCTAGTTGTGCCCCGCGTTCGAATACGGATCTGAATGCGGCAAAGTTAAGTGAGATGCGCGTGATCTCGTTCTCGCGCGCATATTTTATGGTGGCGTCGATCATCAACTCGTTAACGCCTGAATCAGCTTGTGGCGATCTGCGCATGAGATCTAGCGAGAGCCCTTTTGGCCCCCATGGCACATATTGAAGAATGGCCATAACTTGGCCATCTTTCTTCGCCGTGACAATGAGCAAGTCTGGTTCATCATCGTCGGCTATCCGTCCTAACCCCATCATAAATCCACGCTCTGTAGTATCTCCGCGCCACTTCTTCGAGTCTTCAGTAAGAAGTAGGCGCATTTCTTTGGTCATTTCGGATGTGCGGAAGATCTCTGTGGTGTAGTTCTGTTTGACAATTCGGCGAACAGATTGGCGCACGTTTCGGTAGCGTGGGTTGTCGGGGTCGTATTCATCGACGTGTACGACTGCTTCATCGCCTATTTCCAACGCCGTCATATCGCCTTCGCGTACCCAGATTTCGCCGGCTTCCTCGCTACATCCGAGTCCTACTGGGGTCCATCCATTACGGGAAGAAAGATCCATGAAGGCATGCATTGCCTGCGGCCACGCATCTGGATTGCCAATTGGGTCACCGCTTGCCAGCGCGCAACCACCCACGACTCTGTAAGTAATGGCCGCTTTGCGCGTATTGGACCAGACCACACTTTTGTCTTCGCGCAATGCGAAGTACCCAACTGAATCGCGATCACCGAACTCCGCTAGAAGCCCACGTATTCCATTCTCATCTTCCTGAGTCATCCGCGGCTTCGGTGGGCTGGGTTGAAGTAGCGTCAATATGGGTGCGATTACCGTAAGGAGACCAAGACCGGCCATTGAGTAGTCGAAGATGTCTTGCTCGCGGTGACTAATAAATCGAACCGGGCCGGCTATTCCCACTAACCCGTGAACGACGGTGAGAAGCATTCTAGATATTGATACTTCTCCGCCAAAGAGTCGGTCCGGGGCGAGGATCAAGGCGATGCCAATAGCGAAACTGAGAAAAATCAATTGTCCAAAGACGATGAGAGCGCGGGTAATCACCCGCCGAACAGGCTTGGCATAGAACTCTTCGCGAATGAGGAAGAGGCAAATGAACATGATCAGGGATCCCAGACCTTGGATGTAATCCAAACCCTTGATAATCGAGAGCACGAGGCTAACAAAGAGAAGGAGTTCGGTAAGCAGGTAGGCCGCATGATTGCGTCTGGCTAGGGCAAAGGAGAGCACGATGAGGAGGACACCGACGATGATGCCGGCCGCGCTTGCCAAATTGAGCACGCCCTTTGGCAGGGTCGACATAAACAAGCGCATGCTTCGGTGGAAGGACCTCGATGCACTTGATGCAAGACCCACTGCCCCCAGAAGAAGCAGGATCCGAGCCGCCAGGACAACTTTCCATCGTGAACCTTCAAGCCGCATCATTGGCGTTATCACCCTTCTTTATGCTCCCGAGTATAGAGTTTAGTAATGGGGAGGCTGATATGAGCGACGACGATGAGGCAGGTCAAGACGAACTGATTACCGAAGAGATGCTCTGGGATCGCATTCCTGAGGTTGAGGGGGCCGAACGCGCGAGCACGTACTACGAACTCAGCGCCCGCATTTATGCCAGAGGCCAATATGACGAGGCGCTGGCATTGGCCGAGACCGCCTGTGATATTTATTCTGGACTCGGAGTCAACGCCTCCAGCGAGGGTCTCGCGCAGGCGTATTCGGCAATTGGTTACAACCTCAACCAGCTAAAGCGGATGGATGAGGCGGCCTCGGCCATGAGCAAGGCGGTAGATATTCTTCGAAAGAACAAATCGCCTATTGCTCTCGAACTTGCCTGCACTCTGGGTGAGTGGTGGTACTCATCGAAGAATTTCCAGAAGGTCATCGACACCATGCAAGAGTGCGCGCAGGAACACCTTCTCGACGGAAATGAAATTGGAGCCGCGAACGATCTTCACCTGATCGGATGCGCTTACAGGGAACTTGGCGATTTCTCCGCCGCCATCGGAAGTTTCACCGAGGCGCGCGCCCTCTTTAAAAAGAACCGCGAAGTAATCCACGTTGCTCGGTGCGACCAGAAGATTGCCGCGAGTTATGTTCAATTGGGAAATGGCGAAATTGCGCTGGAGACTGCCCGAAAAGCTATGGACGTATTTGAAACGGCGCATGATCATCGCCGCGAAACCTTTGCACTCTTCGAATATGGCAAAGCGCAGATCTTGCTCGGTCGGTTAGATGATGGCTTGGCCACCTTTGATCAGGTGATACAGAACGCGATCGACGAGGATCCGAAAGATTTTGACTTGATCGTTGATGTCGAAACGCGAATGTCGGCTGTGATGCGATTGCAAGGCAGGTTTGAAGAAGCCGAGGAAATATTGAGGCGGCTAGCCTCGGTTTCGGAAGTTCTCAATGAGCAGGGCGAGAGCGCCTAGCAGAGCTCCAACGGCTGCGATCATAAGCGGCCACTCTTGACCTTTGCTTGTCCAGAATATGCCGCCCCAGAAACCAGCGCCCATCACGGCAAAATTCATTGACGCTTGGTATGCGCCTTGCGCCTTGCCTCGTTGGTTTTTTTCGCTTAGACCGCCAATCCATGCCTTGCCCACGCCATCGGTGAGGGCAGGGAAGATGCCATAGAGTGCCAAAGCCAAGACCGCGACGACATGATTGCTCGTGTACCCAAGTGTGAAGTAGGCAATCGCGAATGCAACTAAGCCAATTGAATAAATAGCGTGTGGTGAAAAACGATCTGCCAGATATCCAGCCGGAAATGCAAATACCACGGTCACCGCGCTAAACAATACGTAGGCGAGCACAACGCCACTTGTACTGAAACCAATGTCGTGTAATCGAAGAAGAAGCAATGCATCAGGAATATTCGTTAGTTGTATCAGGACGAGAATTGATATCGCCCTTCTTAGCTTGGCCGGCAACGGACCTAATGCAGGTCGCTTTGGTTCAATTCTGATTTCTGCTCGGGTCTTGTCTTTCACAAAGAAAGTGAAGCCGGCCGAAATTGCAGCTGGGATTAGGGCCCACATCGCAACCTTGCGAACATCTCCGTTCAGTATCGAGAGTCCTCCGAGTGCAAGGAGGGGTCCAATTACTGCTCCCAAGTTATCTCCCGCGCGGTGGAAGCCGAATGCTTTGCCTAAATGCTCCTGTGGGACAGAATCATGAATGAGTGCATCGCGCGGCGTGCTTCGCAGCCCTTTTCCGATTCGATCCACGACGCGGCCGAAAAAAAAGAGCGGCCATGCAGTCGCAGTCACGACAAAGAATTTTCCGACTCCGGCCACCGAATATCCCGCGACAACAAAGGGCTTGCGCCCAATGCGATCGCTGGCCATGCCTGAGAAGAGTTTGGTGAATCCGGCTGCTGCCTCGGCGCATCCCTCAATAAGTCCTAGAGCCAGGGGAGCGGCTCCAATCACTCCGGTGAGCAGGATCGGAAGTAGTGGGTAGAGCAGTTCGCTTGCGGCATCTTGGGCAAGGGATACGACAGTGAGAAGCATGAGGTTTCTGGAGAGCCACCCAAATCTCATCTTCGCCCCCTACGCGCCTAACGAGGTAAGTGTTGGAGAGCCCAGTGGTACATGGCAATCGCTCCAGCAGCTGAGGCGTTCATCGAACGAGTCGAACCATATTGTTCGATTGCATAGAGAACAGTGCATGCGGCAATGGCTTCTGGCGACATTCCGGCACCCTCTTGGCCAAAGAGCAGGACACATTCCTCAGGAAGGTCTGAACTTTCTAGCCGCAGTGACCCAGGAACATTGTCGATGCCGATGATGGGAATGGAATTTGTGTGCGCCCATAAGCGGAAATCCTCGACTGAAGGGTGATGGATCACCGTGAGGTATCGGTCGGTGACCATAGCGCCTCTGCGATTCCAGTCACGCTTGCCGACGATGTGAACAGCGCTCACGTTGAAGGCGTTGGCTGTTCGAACAATCGAGCCAATGTTGAGATCATGCTGCCAATTCTCAATCGCGATCTGAAGTTTGTGCCGCTTGGTGTTGAGGTCGGCAACGATGGCCTCAACTTTCCAGTACCTGTAATGATCAAGTACGTTGCGACGGTCCCCCAATTCAAGCAATTCGGGATCAAATTGGTTACCATCGGGCCATGGCTTGGGGTGCGGACCCACGCCTACAACAGGGAAGAACTCACCTGGTCCAATGGTTGCAGGTGGAAGCATGAAGTGCACTCTAAACTGAATAGATTCGAAACGCTATCTATGCTCCTGAAGGAGTGAACATGTCCGGTCTGGCTTGGGTAAGCGATATTGCCCTACTTATACATATTCTTTCCGTGATCGGAATCATGGTTCTTCTCCTCATGCAGGTAAGGAAGTCACCTCGGCGCATTCATCCCGGCGTATTCCACAGTGCGCTTACCGCCCTTGTCGCTGGTCTAGTCATGGTGGGGATTCGCGCGCCTCTGCACGATCAAGATTCAAATAAGTGGCCACTACTCAATAACGGCTTGGTAGGAGTCAAATTCCTCATATTGCTGGTGATCTTGGTTCTTGTCTATCGCAATTTCAAAAAACCTGAAGTTAAGAATTCAATATGGGCTGCATTGGTGGCATTGACGAGCGCCAATATTCTTATCGCCTTCTTCTTGTAGTTATCCCATGAAGTCATTGCGCCGCACCTCATTGCTGACAAGTTTGGCGATGGTTTTTGGCGTATCTGCAGCAATGGCGGCCCCAGCGATTCCGGCGGCAGATATTTCACGGGTATTTGCCCAAGTTTCTTCATCGCCTGCTTTGGCCGGCCCCTCGATGATCTTGATCGACCGCAATACTGGTGAAGTCGTGTTTCAGATTGATGCCACATCTCTTCGCAAGCCCGCGTCTGTTCTCAAGTTGCTATCAACCTCTGCGGCTCTTGAGTACCTGGACCCGAACTACAGATACGTCACGCGTGTTGCCAAAGGTCTGAGTCCAAGAACTCTAGTGATTTCTGGCAACCTCGATCCTTGGATGACGGATAGTTACTTCGAGGCTAATAAGTATCATCGCGCTTGGCTTTCATATTTAGTTAATCGCTCGGTTGCCGAATTGAAAGCTGAGGAGAGTTCACATCTTCGCAATGTTTCCATCTCTTATTCGGGGCTGTACTCCAAGGACGTTGCCTTGCTCAAGCACGAATTTGCCGCAAA
>JANXZB010000012.1 GCA_025355765.1 Actinomycetes bacterium | reverse complement strand
AAGAATGGCCGCGCCCATGATGAGAATCATCAACACTGTCGTCACGCCAATGAGAATGGGAATGGACTTGATGTAAGCCGTCTTGTTGCGAAAGCTTGCCTTGCTGGTGAATAGCAGAGCACGCAGTCCTCGTAGAGGTCGGAAGAATGGAACCACTACGAGAAATAATTCAACGAAATGTGTGGTGAAGAATCTCTTTCTGTTTGATGCGAGATAAAACTGGATCAAGTAATCCAAAAGAAACATGGCCCAGATCAGATAGTTGCTCCATCGAAAAACTTCCACCAGAGTATGATTAAAGGGATAAAAATAGATCAGCACGACTTAGGTGAACGTGTAGAGAAGGCTCAATACCAACGTTGGCGATGCCATCCGCTCTCGCCATCTTGCTGCCCTCATTTACTCTCGCATTCTCAAATCTCGGCTGGGATCGCTTGGGCAGCAGCAACCGTCATCAAGTTTTACTCTGCCAGTGATTGCTCCGTATGCAAGGACGATTCCAAATACCAACACGCATGCGCCAATTACGTAGAAGAGCACCAGAACCTCCCATTCGCATGAGGACTAGCACTCACTCTAAAAAGTGCTTGTCCTAGAGATCACATTACGCTCGAGACTCAGAAACCGCCAATATCAATAGACTTTTGAAAATGCCAGATTCTGGCACTCGGAGAGTCGAACGGAGAGTTTGAAATGGCTCATGATTCAGGAAGTTCGATAACAGGATCAGGTCCGCGCGTGGACTATGCACGCCGACCCATGCTCGTATTCTGGGAAACAACTCGCGCATGCTTGCTTGCATGCAACCACTGTCGAGCCAGCGCCACGGCGCAAGCACTCCCAGGTGAACTCTCCACCGCCGAGGGCAAAGAATTTATAGATCAGGTCGCCGGCTTCGGCCGTCCCTACCCAATCCTTGTTTTAACAGGCGGCGACTGCTTGTTGCGACCTGACATTTTCGAATTGGTCGACTATGCAACGAACCTAGGAATTCCTGTCGCACTCTCTCCATCGGTGACGCCGATGCTGACTCCGGAGATGATTCAGAAGATCGTCGACAGCGGAGTCAAGGCAGTGTCCATTTCCTTGGATGGTTCGATGCCCGACACCCATGAAGGAGTTCGTGGAATTCCTGGTCACTTCGCCAAAACCGTCGAGGCCATCCGCGCTTTGCGGGCTGCAGGTATGACTGTGCAGATCAACACCACCGTTATGCGGGCAAACGTCGACGAGTTGGCAGAAATTGCGCAACTCGTTCAGGACACTGGAGCAAATATTTGGGAGGTCTTCTTCCTCGTTCAAGTTGGACGTGGAGAAGTCACTGAAGCTGTCTCAGCCGATGAGCACGAAGATATTTGCAATTTTCTTTATGACGCATCCCAGTATGGCTTCATCGTGCGCACTGTGGAGGCGCCGTTCTTCCGCCGCATAGTCAATCGCCGTATTGCCGGGGATGTGGCACCAGTTACCGATTTGTACCAAAGACTTTCAAACCAACTTGTCGCATTGATGGGTGAGCCAACTAGCCGCTTACGCGCCCACACGACAGCCACTCGCGACGGCAAGGGAATCGTCTTCATCGCCTACGACGGTGAGGTTTATCCAGCGGGATTCCTGCCTCACGGCTTAGGAAACATACGTACTAAGCCCATTGCCACTATCTACCAAGATAATCCGCTACTCGTGCAGATTCGCTCTTCCAACTTCTCTGGCAGATGCGGATATTGCGAATATGCAGATCTCTGCGGAGGATCTCGCGCTCGTGCATATGCTGCCACCGGTGATGCACTCGGCGAAGATCCTGCTTGTGCCTACGTTCCCGAAGGTGCCCCAATGGCACTAGTTGGCGATTAAGCCCCGCTACTTACGATCTGCGACTTTTCGATTCCCAAATCATCTAGACAATCCTTCGCTGCCGTCGAACCGGATCGAAGGCATGCGGCGATTCCGAGTCCATCATATGAAGATCCCGCCAGGTGGATTCCTTTGAAGAAGGCTAGGTCTTCGCGGATTTTCGCTACCAATTCATCATGGCCAATTTCCAATTGAGGAATTGCGTTGGGCCAACGCTGCACGTAGGACTCAAGGGGCTCTGTCTTCACACCCGTTGCATCAACGAAGTCGTCGTGCAGTTTTGAAACCAATTCCACATCATTTAACTGATCGATTACTTTCTCGTTTGCTCGTCCGCAAGAGAGGCGAACAAGAACAAGATTTGGATCTTCCATATGCGACCACTTCCGGCTGACAAAAGTAGCCGCCTTGAGCAGACGCTTCTTGCTCGATGGTACGAGAAGCCCCGTGCCCTTGAACGCCTTCAGGTCCTCGATCGCACTCTTCGGATAAGCAACTATTACGGTCGCAACGGATGCGTAGCGCACTTTCTCCAAGAGCGATGTCGCAACGTGTGAGAGCGGACGAACGATCTTCGCGGCAACTCTTGCGGGTACTGCTACAACTACTGCATCCACCTCCTCGATACGACTATCCGAAGTTTTTACTTCGTATCGGCCGTTGGGCAGAGCAAGAACTGAATCCACGGTCGCCAACGTGCGAATTTCAACACCAGTATTGATCAGCATCCGTTGAGTAAGAGTCGTCAGGCCGCCAAGCCACGTCGCAAAGGAAAGTGGTGGTCCCGCTTTTTGTCCGCGTCTGCTCATCATTATCGAACGTCGTCGATCTGCAATCGCAGCCAATTCTGGTGTGATTGCCCGCAGGCTCAACCCGTAGACATCTCCTGCATGCAAACTTCCGAGCACAGGATCAACGAAACGATCAACAACCTCACGACCAAATCTTTTCCCGATGTATTGACCGACTCCAATGTCACCGCGCAATTTCCTCCGAGGCACCAAGGGCTCTAATCCAGCCCGAAACAATCCTCCAAAGGACATCACCCCAGACCGCAGGACAGGTAGCAATTTCCGTGGACCCGAAGGGCCCACTCCCTCGGGAAGCCTCTGAAGTCCACTCGTTGTCCAAAGCCATGACATTCCGGGATTTGATTTGATGAGTCCGCCGGTTAAACCGATTTCATTAATTAATGCGCTCATTCCAGGTGCGGCTGTGTGAATAGCCTCAGCACCCAGGTCAATGTCATGTCCAGCAACTGTGGCTTTGCGGATCTGCCCTCCGAGAACAGAGGAAGCTTCATAAAGAACTACTCGCACTCCTTTTTGCCCCAGGCGGCGAGCGCACATCAAGCCGCTAATTCCGCCTCCGACAACAGCAACCGTTGGAGGGGCCATTTCACCCTCTTCTGGATTCGGCACCACGACGGACACAGTACGCCAAACAATCTACCCAGCAAAAGATTTCTTACGTCCTAACTGGTCTGAGTCACCTGACCGACCATGATCGCGTGATATCCGCCCGTTAAGGTCACGGGAAACGAACTGGTATTGGCGCCACAGGTAACAGTCATTGATAGGGCGTAGGAATTGACCACCCGACTCCCGTCAAGAATTACTTCAGCTGTTATTGAGACGTCATCTCGTCTCGTCGAAAGGTTAAAAGTGCTTCCGTTGGATACGACGTAAGAAACGGAACGGGAAGGCGCTGCCCCAAGTGCGGATAGTTCAATGGCAAGAGGATAAGTGCTAATAAGCCTGTCAACATTGAAGGTTTGAATTTGAATTCTCACCAAGTAACTTTTTCCTGCCTCAAACGTTCCGAAATTCGATGAGGTCTGAGCGGTTCCGATAGCTCCTTGAATTGGTGAAGCAAAATTTACTGAACCATAGGTCGCGTTTGAAGAACCCGCCGGACCTGTTGCTCCCGATGGACCCACCGCTCCACTCGCACCGAGAACGCCTTGGGATCCTTGCACGCCCTGCCCACCAGCAGAACCTTGTGCTCCCTGTGATCCTTGCGCGCCCTGCCCACCAGCAGAACCTTGCGCGCCCGGTGATCCTTGCGCGCCCGGTGATCCCGCAGGTCCTGCCGAACCAGTTGCACCGGGTAGTCCGCTTGCACCCGCAGATCCCGCGGCGCCAGTTTCTCCCCTGGTGCCTGTGGAGCCCGCGACACCTTGTGCTCCTTGCTCACCTTTGGGTCCTGTGGAACCCGTTAAACCTTGTGCGCCCGCTGCAAAAACGTTCGCACTTGGTTTGGCATCAGTTCCGTTGGAACCATTTGTTCCTGACTGACCTTGAGGGCCACGAAGGCTCGTCGGTGATGGCCAACGTGATTTATTTTTAGGCCCGTAGAAAAACATCGTCTTTGTATCAATGTAGAAATCGCCATCGACGCCATCGGAAGCTTTCGGAGGCGTGACTCCGTTGAGGATTGTGTTTGCAGCGACAGTTGAAATTCTTCCCGCTTTAGAGGGTTTGAAGAGTTGCGTCTTGTTTGCAGCTAGTGAGGAAGGAAGTGAAAGGATGCTGAATACAAGAGTTGAAACCACAATGCAAACCAACGCACTTCGGGACATCTTCATCAATGAGTCTCCAGATCGGCACACTTTGAGTACTCAATTTTTTAGGCTTGGCTCTCAGCGAACAATCAGAATTCCCCCATCCAGAAGGCGGGGCACACTCAGGATTGCCCTATCTTCCTGTCCCCTTTAGCGCGTTTGGGGCCCTTAATTGAAAACTCTGACGTTGCTCTAAGGATTCGTGGGCAGGTTTTTCAGATTCGTGGAGTTATCTAAGGGTAAGTCGATGGCGAAGGGCTGTTGGCGTTGAAATCCCGAAAGGGACGGAAAGCAGGCATATCAAATGTCATCTAAAAAGAAGGTCATTACCATTGCGGTTACGACCGTTGCCTTATCGCTAGGTAGCATCGGAATCGCGAGTGCTAACAACTCAAAGAGCTCAGTCAAGGTTAAATCCACGAGCATCACCCGCGTAGGCGCAGGATTCGGAAATCCGGGTCATCTTGACGTCGATGGTCAAAACGGCGTGTTGGCCTCAGTACTGGCCGGCCTTGTAACCAAGGGAACGCTGACACAATCTCAAGTCGATGCAATCAACGCGGCAATCACTGCTGCGCGCACAGCGAATCAGACTCAAGGCGATGCCAAACGTGCCGCTCACGAGAATATGATTGCATCCACAATTGGAATTACAGTTGCAGCACTTGAGACGCGTCTAACTGCTGGTGATTCACTTGCAACTATTGCCGGTGCCAAGACAAGCGCTCTCATCACTGCACTCGTTGCTGAAGAGAACACCGAGATTGACGCCGCTGTGGCTGCTGGAAAGATTACTGCTGCACAGGCAACAACCTTCAAGGCCACCGTCACCGCACAGGTCACCGCCATGGTTAATGGCACAGGTGGCATGGGTCGTGGAATGGGTCACGGCATGGGTCACGGCATGGGTCACAGAGGTGAAGGACGCGGTCCAGGAATGGGATTTCCTGGTGGTGGCACAATCGTTGCCCCAACTCCCCAAAGCTAATCTCTGAATAGACTCAGCAAGAGCCCGTCACATCTCCTAGTGGCGGGTTTTTGCTTTGCCCCGCGATCTTCGTGAGAGACTTCGCGCATGCGCATTCATATAGGTAGCGACCATGCTGGCCTGGAATTCAAAGCAATCCTGATTGACCATCTCACATCTAACGGTCACGAAGTAACCGATCACGGACCCTTCGAATACGACGCACTCGATGACTATCCGGTTTTCTGCATTCCAACAGCCCAGGCCGTTGCAGCTGATCCAGATTCGCTCGGAATCGTTCTTGGCGGGTCAGGCAATGGCGAGCAGATGGCAGCCAACAAGGTCCAAGGAATCCGCGCGGCCCTTGTGTGGAGCGTCGAGATTGCAAAATTGGCGCGCGAACACAACAACGCGAATGTCATTTCAATTGGAGGGCGCATGCACTCCCCCGAGCTATGCAAGGAATTAATCGATACATTCATAGCAACCCCTTTTAGTTACGATGAACGGCATATGCGTCGTATCGGGTTGATTGCAGATTTTGAGAACGAAGGACTCGTCTAGATCTTCGTATAGACCAAATCCGTCACTTCGTGATCCTTTCGGATCCCTTGTCCTTCAAATCGAGTGAGTGGGCGCCACGTCGGACGTGGCACGATCCCTCCAGCAAAGAGTGGTGACCGATCCATTCGCTCTTTCATCGACTTTGCATACGGAACCCAGTCAGTGGCCATGTGAATGGTTCCGCCTTTCTTCAATTTAGAAGCAACCAATTCAATGAAATTCTCATTCACTATCCGGCGCTTGTGGTGACGGGTCTTTGGCCACGGATCCGGAAAGAAAAGATGAACTCCATCGACGGATGAATCCGCAATCATGTTCTGAAGGATCACGTGGGCGTCTTCGTCCATCACGCGAATATTGCTGATGCCATTCTCTTCTATGGCCGAAAGAAGTTTGCCGATTCCGGGTTGATGCACGTCGATAGCGAGGAAGCCGGTTTCAGGAAAACTCTTGGCTATCTCAACGGTCGCTTCGCCCATCCCGAATCCAATTTCGACAATCAATTGATTTAGACCAGGAAATACAGCCTCGAGGCTTAGTGACCTGGGACTCACATCGATGCCGTACGTGCCCCAGAGGCGCGCACGAGCCGCCTCCTGGGCAGCGGTGATCCGGGTGCCACGCAACTTGAAACTCTTAATCGTCGGGGTGTCCACGCCCCCAGCCTTTCATGATTGGATACCACAGGAAGAATCACGGGAAAGAGCGTCAAAGGAGACGAAAGTGCCAGGAGTAAATCTCACACACGAAGAGGCCAAAGAGCGCGCAAAGCTCATCAAAGTCGAGAGCTACGTCGTTGACCTAGATCTAACGTCAGGGACCGAGACTTTTCTCTCCACGACGACGATCAAGTTTGCCGGGCTAAAGCCGGGTGCCTCGACCTTCATTGATGCCGTTGGCAAGGCCGTAGTTTCGGCCACGCTCAATGGGGCACATGTTGATACTTCTAACTTCGATGGCGAGAGCGTTTTCCTCCCATCGATTGCCGATAGCAACGAACTCAAACTCGTGATCGAAGGCATCTACTCGAAGTCGGGCGAAGGTCTGCACCGTTTCGTAGATCCAGCAGATGAGGAGGTCTACCTCTACACCCAGCACGAGACTGCCGATGCGCGCCGCACGTTCCCATGTTTTGATCAACCAGACCTCAAGGCGACCTTCGCTCTGACGGCTCTAGTACCTGCCCACTGGGAAGTGATTTCAAATAACTCACCCGTTTCCGTCACCGAGGAAGGCGCAGGTAAAAAGCGTTGGACATTCAAGCCAACGCCGGTTCTCTCGACATACCTAACCGCAATCGTCGCAGGTCCTTACGCCAAGGTTGAAGATGTCTATGTTGGCGAGAAGGAAATTCCACTTGGCCTTTATTGCCGCAAGTCCCTTGCTCCCCATATGGATTCAGAAGAACTATTCAAAATCACGAAGCAGGGCTTTGCTTTCTACGAGAAGGAATTCGGCCTGGCCTATCCCTTCGACAAGTACGACCAACTCGCCGTTGCTGAATTCAACGCCGGTGCGATGGAGAACGCGGGCTGCGTGACTTTCGCCGAGGATTATTTCGTTTTCCGCAGCAAGGTTGCAGAAGAGTCTTACAACTGGCGAGCCAACGTCATCCTTCACGAGATGGCTCACATGTGGTTTGGTGACTTGGTCACAATGACATGGTGGGAAGATCTCTGGCTCAACGAGTCCTTTGCTGAGTGGGCGTCGTATTACACGCTCGCGCTGGCCACAAAATTCACCAATTCTTGGACCGTCTTCAATTCTCAGCGCAAAGACTGGGCATACCGTCAAGATCAACTCTCTTCCACTCACCCGATCGTTGTATCAATGGAGGACATGGAAGCAGTCAGAACCAACTTCGACGGGATTGCCTACGCAAAGGGTGCTTCCGTCCTTCAGCAACTCGTCGCGCATGTCGGCAAGGACAACTTCATGGAAGGGCTGCGCAAGTACTTTGCCAAGCACGCATGGGGAAACACAACACTGAATGACCTTCTTGTGGAACTCGAAGCGGCAAGCGGTCGCGATTTGAAACCTTGGGTTGCAACCTGGCTGCAGACAGCCGGCGTAAATACCCTTCGCCCAAAACTTGCCATTGAAAATGGCGCGTACACCTCCGTGGAGGTCTTGCAGGAAGCGCCGACAATGCCCGTTGGATCAACACAATTGCGACCACACCGCATGGCGGTCGGCCTCTATGATCTCAAAGATAATGCGCTCGTTTGTCGCAAGAGCGTCGTGTTTGAACTGTCAGGAGCATCTGCAACGATTCCTGAACTTCAAGGCGAAAAGGTCGCTGATTTGGTTCTTCTCAATGACCAGGACTTGTCCTACGGCAAGATCCGCTTTGATGAGAATTCCATCAACACCCTCAAGCAACACCTCGGAGATCTCAAAGATCCATTGAGCCGATCCCTCTGCTGGGGTGGCGTGTGGGACATGCTCCGCGATGCTGAATTGGCGGCAAGTGACTACGTTCCACTAGTCCTTAATGCATTGGCCGGAGAAAACGACACCTCGGTAGTCAAAGTCACGCTTCGACAACTCAATTCTGCTGTAGAACTTTACGCAGTTGACGGCAACCGAGTTCGTCTACGCGCAGAGAAGGCAATCGGGATCGAAGCTCTTCTTGATGGAACCGAACCCGGCAGCGACCTGCAACTCATCTATGCGCGTGAATTTGCGACCTCTGCAAAGTCCGCGGCTCAGTATGCGAAAGTCCGATCGATGCTTGACGGAAAAATGACTGGCTTAGTGGTTGATGCCGATCTTCGTTGGGGCTTGCTCAACGCACTCGTTGAATCCGGGGTAGCAACACACGCAGAAGTTGATGCCGAACTAGAACGTGACAAGACTGCCAGCGGCTTGCGCTCTGCAGCCTTTGCTCGTGCGGCCTTCCCAGATTCGGCAGCAAAGTCTGAAGCATTCCGTGCGGCTCTCTATGACGGATTGAGCAATCACATCCAGCTTGCAACGATTCAAGGATTTAATCTTCCATCGCAGCGAGAGATGCTCAGCAGCTATGTCGATGAGTATTTCGACGCTGTCCTGAAGGTTTGGGAGAAAGAAACTTACGAAATTGCCAGCAATGTTGTGACTGGTCTTTTCCCTTCGTATCAGGTATCACAAGAGACACTGAAGAAGGCGGTTGATTGGCTAGCAGGTCCTGGCAAGGATTCTCCAAACGGCCTGCGCCGTTTAATGTCTGAAAATCGTGATGCGATGACTCGTTCACTCAAGGCACAGGCCAAAGATGCAGAGGTCAAGCAGTAGCGGCTTGGGCTCCAAAACCTTCTAGGTAGGGCAACCATCGCTCGTCGGTTCGCCCGCTACCAAGAATTCGCCAAGCAGCACCCACAGGTTCGCGGGGCAGAGAACGCAATCTCCAGCCGATCTCTTTGAGATGTCTGTCGGCTTTGGCGTGATTGCATTTATGGCACGCCGACACAACGTTCTCCCATGAATGCGCGCCACCTCGACTTCGCGGCACAACGTGGTCTATCGATGTGGCAGGTGCGGTGCAGTAAACACAGCGGCCACCATCGCGCGCAAAGATCGCCCTTCTCGAAAGCGGAACGCTATGGCGATATGGGACGCGAACAAATCGGTTCAGACGAATAACAGAAGGCAACGAAATCTGGCCGCTTGAATAGTGGAAAATGGTCCCGGAGTCTTCGACCATTGTGGCCCGTGAATTGAGGACCAGTATTAGCGCGCGTCTCTCTGCAATTACACCCAAAGGCTCATAGGTGGCGTTCAAAACAAGAGTGCGCGACATGATCGCTCCGATCAGGCGCGTGGCTCGCGCCGATGCGCATATCTTGCCGTAATAGGCACCACCTTCGCAGTATTTAGCGGCTATTGGGTTAGAGTCGCTTCATAATGAACGCTCAATTCGATCTCGCCGCCAGTTTCACAGACCGAACACAGAAAGTGTGGGACTGGTTTAGCGGCTCTCCTCTTCACATCCTCGTCATCGTCATAGTCGCCGTCATTGCCCAACGAATCGGCCGTCGCGCGATCACTCGCGCCATGAACCGCCTGGCCTCTGTTGACCTTGTTCATGGCCCAGGTCATCCCATCGCCAGGCAGAAGGAGCGCGCCAAGACCACCGGCACAGTGCTCACCAGCACATTGAACGCGGTGATCTGGGTAATCGCCCTCGGAATGATCCTCGGTGAATTTGGCCTCAACCTCGGACCGCTGATCGCATCCGCCGGAGTGATTGGCATCGCCTTCGGCCTAGGTGCGCAGACAATCGTGCGCGATGTCCTGGCCGGTCTCTTCATGCTGATCGAAGACCAGTACGGCGTCGGTGATCGCATAGAGGTCCTGGAAATTTCAGGAAAGGTGGAACGCGTTGGCCTGAGAATCACCACGGTGAGAGATGAAGCCGGCACACTCTGGTATCTGCGAAACGGAGAAATAATGAAAGTTGGAAATCGCTCTCAGTCGGGTTGATTCACCAAAGAGTTCGCCGCCATCTCCATATATTCCAACATCTCGGTTTCAAGATCGTTTTCCAAGCCGAGCCCATGAATCGCATTCCGCATGCACACCAACCATGCATCCCTCTGCGGTGACGCAATATGAAAGCCTGCATGTCGCATCCGCAAACGGGGGTGACCGCGTTCATCGGAATAGGTAGTTGGCCCGCCCCAATACTGCTCAAGAAACATTTGAAGTCGGTGTGCCGCCCCTTTGAAATCTGCGTCGGGGTACATGGGCCGAAGGATCGGATTGACCGCAACTTGGGCATAAAACAATGAGACTAGGTCGGTGAAAACTGGGCTTCCACCGACTCGCTCATAGAAACTCTTCATTACGCCAGTCGCAACCAGACAGCCGTGTCAGTTGGAAGCACGGAATCATGAATAGGAGCACTGGAGATGAGGATGTGTGAATGCGGAGGCAGTTGGATCGCATCGCCAAAGTTCACATAGCAAGCAAAGTGTCCGGGCCGCTCAAAGGCAAGAACATGATGACCTGCGTTGATCCACGTCATTGGTCCATCGCCTAGTCCGGATTCCTCGTGTCGAATCGCCAGCGCCCGGCGATACATGGTCAATGTCGAGGAAGGATCATCGAGTTGTGCTTCGACCGCACGCTCTCCCCAATTGTGACCCTGTGGCAGCCATGCCTGATCTGGTTTCAATGCAGGGTTAGAGGAAAATCCGAAGGCACCTGCAGCGTCGGTTTTCCATGGAAGTGGAACTCGACAACCATCGCGACCGCGATCGGTGTGATCACTCATCGCCCAACGCGGATCGCTCAGACGATCCTCTGGAATATCGCGAGCCTCCGGAAGTGCCAATTCTTCGCCTTGGTAGACGTATGCCCCGCCCGGAAGTGCCAACATAAGCAGAGCTCCGGCTCGCGCACGCAGTGTCCCACGCTTCAAATTAAGTCTGAACGGATCGCCCTGCCGTTCCAGCGTGGTGTTCGCTGCACCTGCAATAAGCCCAAGATCAAATCGATCTACCGATCGCACAACGTCGTGGTTATTGAAAACCCATGAAGATGGCGCTCCAACTTCTTCCAGCGCCTCCATCGAACGGTTAATCATCCGCTTGAGTGATTCGCTCTCCCACGGGGAACTTAAGAAATCAAAATTGAAAGAGTTGGCCAATTCGTCATGGCGTAGATATCTCGCAATGCGCGAAGCGGGGCTTACCCATGCCTCCGCAACAGCCATTCGATCACCAGGATAAGAATCCAAAATTCTGCGCCACTCGCGATAGATCTCGTGGACGCCGTCTTGATCCCAGAATGGCCTGGTGTTGGCGGACAACATCTCCGAATCGGTATCCGCCTGAACGATGTCAGGCAAACCCGCTGCCTTAACCATTCCATGAGCCACATCGATCCTGAATCCATCAACGCCGCGATCAAGCCAGAACTTGAGGACTTCGATGAAATGATCGCGGACATCTTTGCTGTCCCAATTGAAATCGGGTTGTTCCACGGCGAAAAGATGCAAATACCACTGGCCTGGCTTTCCGTCTGCTTCAACGACGCGCTCCCAAGCAGGACCTCCGAAAACTGCGGTCCAGTTATTGGGCGGGAGTTCACCGTCTTGGCCTTTCCCATCAACAAAGTGGTAGCGAGAACGTTCTCGAGATCCGGGCGCGGCCTTTAGCGCAGCCTGGAACCAGACATGGCGATCACTCGAATGGTTGGGAACAATATCGACGAGAAGTCGTATTCCCTGCTCGTGACTCTCTTTGATCAAACGTTCGGCATCGGCCAACGTTCCGTAATCCGGCTCGATGTTCATGTAATCAGCAACGTCGTACCCGTGGTCTATCTGCGGGGACGGATACCAAGGGGTTATCCAGATTGCATCAACGCCGAGTTCCTTTAAATATGGAAGTCTCGTGCGAATGCCCTCAACATCACCTTTTCCATCACCATTGGAATCCGCGAATGAGCGGATATAGATCTGATAGGTGACTGCATCGCGCCACCATGGCCTCTGATTCCGCGGTGGGAGCGGGGCGTGCTGAGACATTATTTTCCTTCCGTCGTGCCTGTCAAGTACTGCGTCAGAAATTCGCGCTCTTCGTCGTTGAGTGGGCGCGACCTTTTTGTTTCCATGTTTACTGCAACCTGAACGGTGGTTACCTTTGAAAAAATGACCCCGTCCTTTGAAATCACATATAGGAGATCAAAGGATGCGGTGCCTAATCGAACTACGGATATTGCGATATCAAGTTCAATTGCAACGTCGTAAATAGGTTCAAGGAAATCAACCTCTGCGCGGGCAACGACCATGTCGGAGAGCATTGGCGCCTCTCCCCTTCGCTGTCTTGAGAACCACATGAAATCAGAACGGGCCTCCTGCGCGAAAGTGAGGTAGGCAGCGTTATTTACGTGATTGAATGCGTCGAGATCATCCCATCGAACATGCATTGAGTAGTGGTGAAGCATCAGCGGGTCAGCTTTCTATACGTGACCCGGTGCGGACGTGCTGCATCTACGCCAAGTCGCTCGATCTTATTTTTTTCATACGACTCAAAATTTCCCTCAAACCAGAACCATTGGGACTCGCCTTCATAGGCCAGAATGTGAGTGGCCACACGGTCCAGGAACCAACGATCGTGCGAGATGACAACGGCGCAGCCAGGAAACTCGAGTAAGGCGTTTTCGAGGGATCCCAAGGTCTCAACGTCCAAGTCGTTCGTTGGCTCATCAAGGAGCAGCAAGTTGCCTCCTAACTTCAGCGTCAACGCAAGGTTCAGACGGTTTCTTTCACCTCCTGAGAGGACTCCGGCGCGCTTTTGCTGGTCCGGGCCTTTGAATCCGAAGGCTGAAACGTAAGCCCGGCTTGGCATTTCGACCTGACCGACTTTGATGAAGTCCAGGCCGTCAGAGACGACTTCCCACAGAGTCTTCTGCGGATCGATTCCCCCACGCGACTGATCTACGTAGGAAATCTTCACGGTCTCGCCGACTTTTACGCTTCCAGAATCGGGTGCTTCGACACCAAGGATTGTCTTAAAAAGCGTCGTCTTTCCGGCGCCGTTTGGCCCAATTACTCCCACAATGCCGTTGCGAGGCAGAACGAAGGAGAGATCGTCAATGAGAAGGCGATCGCCAAAACCTTTCGAGAGGTGTTCGACATCGACGACAATGTTTCCAAGCCTAGGTCCTGGCGGAATTTGGATTTCCTCAAAATCAAGTTTGCGCATCTTGTCAGCCTCGGCGGCCATCTCTTCATACCGAGCCAACCTTGCTTTGGATTTTGCCTGCCGTCCCTTGGAGTTTTGGCGAACCCACTCAAGTTCTTCGGTCAGACGTTTGACGCGCTTGGCATCTTTCTGTCCTTCAATCTTTAAACGAGTGGATTTTGTTTCAAGATAAGTCGAGTAGTTGCCCTCGTATGGATATGCGCGGCCTCTATCGAGTTCGAGAATCCATTCTGCAACGTTGTCCAAGAAATACCTATCGTGAGTGATGGCGACAACGGTCCCTGGATATTTGCTTAGATGCTGCTCAAGCCACTGCACCGATTCGGCATCAAGGTGGTTGGTTGGTTCATCCAATAGAAGCAGATCAGGTTGCTGAAGTAGCAACTTGCACAATGCAACTCGTCGTCGCTCTCCACCCGAAAGGATTTTTACGTCGGCTTCAGGCGGCGGGCATCTAAGAGCATCCATCGCCTGCTCGAGCTGTGAATCCAAGTCCCATGCATTTCGGTGATCGAGTTGCTCTTGGAGGTTTCCCATTTCTGCCAACAATTTGTCGTAGTCGGCGTCGGGATCGGCCATCTCTTCGCTAACCGCATTGAATCGGGCCATTAGCGCCATCGTCTCGGCAACTCCCTCTTGCACATTCTCTAGAACATTCTTCTCGTCATTAAGCGGAGGCTCCTGAAGCAAGATGCCCACCGAGTACCCGGGAGATAGGAAAGCCTCACCGTTGGAGGGCTGCTGTAGCCCGGCCATAATCTGAAGAACCGTCGACTTGCCCGCTCCGTTGGGGCCGACAACGCCGATCTTGGCCCCAGGATAAAAGGCGAGAGTGACGTCATCGAGAATCACTTTCTCGCCATGCGCCTTACGCGCCTTTTTCATCGTATATATGAACTCAGCCATGGAATGAAACCTTAGTGGTTCCAGTCGCTAGACTCCGTATCGAAAACCAGCCCTAAGCGCCTGTAGCTCAGTCGGATAGAGCACCCGCCTTCTAAGCGGGTTGTCGCAGGTTCGATTCCTGCCAGGCGCACCGCAGACTTTCAGCA
>JANXZB010000138.1 GCA_025355765.1 Actinomycetes bacterium | reverse complement strand
ACGACTTGTCGCGGCCAGACCGGCTGTGACAACCTCTTTGTGGTCCAATTTTTTGCCACTGATGCCTGCCGCAGCGTTGGTCACAAGTGATATTCCAAGGACCTCAGCACCGAGGGCGTGCGCTGCAATTGCTTCGGGGACCGTCGACATGCCTGCTAAATCTGCCCCAAGAGTCCGCGCCATGTGAATTTCCGCCGGCGTCTCGTATGAGGGCCCGCGAAAATGCGCGTATACGCCTTCTTGAAGGGATGGATCTTCGCTTTTAACGATGTCGCGTATCCGTTTGCTATACAAATCCGTCAAGTCGACGAAATCTGCGCCGATCAATGGACTAGCTGCAGTTAATGAGATGTGATCTCGAATCAACACTGGCTGACCAACTCTGTAATCGATATTGATTCCACCTGACGCATTGGTGAGAATGACAATTCTGCAGCCGGCCTTTACGGCGGTGCGAACTGCGTGGACGACGGGCTCCATCCCTTTACCCTCGTAAAGATGAGTACGTCCGAGAAAGACGATTGCTCGAATCGTTCGACCATCGTGTGAGATCTCGTAAGAGTGAATCTTTCCCGATTGGCTCTCAACCGTTGGCGGAAGGAAACCAGTCACCTCATTCGTGCTGAATTCGTGGGTAGGAGTGCCCAGCGCATCGCACGCACCGACCCATCCTGATCCCATAACTAGGGCAATATCATGCTTGGCTATGCCCGTGATTTCTGCAATTTGCGCTGCTGCCTTAGCGGCAGTTCCGATTGGATCAGTGTAAAGATTGCCAGGCTCTTGTGGATTCATGCATCAATAATGTCACAGAGGCGCGCGCCGTTTAATACGTTCTCTCCGATAATTGCAACGAGGTTCGTCACGATTCCAGATTTATGGGCCATAAGAGGTTGCTCCATCTTCATGGCTTCAAGGACGATGACGAGGTCTCCAATTTCCACGAAATCGCCTTCTCCAGCCGCGATTTTCACGACTGTGCCCTGCATTGGGCTGGTCAGGCCGTCCCCAGTGACAAGCCCGCTCATGCCTTTCTTGGCACGATGTCGTTTGTGGATCGGCTCAGGTGCGTGAAGGACGACGTCGAAACGGTGTCCGTTTACCTCGGCGACAAAATGTTCTGATGCGGCATGTGATGGAAGATGTACTCCAGACTTTCCAAAGACCGGAATTTCATTAACAAATTCGTTCTCGATGTAACTTGTGTAGACCTTGAAATCCTCGGTGAAGGCCGGATCTTCAAGTATGGCGCGGTGAAACGGCAGGGCGGTTGCTAAGCCGCCGATGTGGAATTCAGCGAGGGCGCGGCGAGCTCTTTCGATAACTTGGGCACGGGAATTTCCGGTGATGATGAGTTTGGCCAACAGCGAATCGAAATTTCCTCCGATGGTGTCACCGCTCTTGAATCCCGCATCCACTCTCACGCCAGGACCAGAAGGTAGGCGCCACTCGGTAATGCGACCTGGAGCAGGCAGGAAGGATCGACCAGGGTCCTCGCCGTTGATACGAAATTCCATCGAATGTCCGCGGATGACGGGATCTTCATAACCCAGGTGCTCACCCATTGCGATACGGAATTGTTCGCGCACCAAGTCGATGCCAGTAATTTCCTCGCTGACCGGATGCTCAACTTGGAGGCGGGTGTTTACTTCCAGGAATGAGATGGTGCCATCAAGGCCGACAAGGAATTCGCACGTGCCAGCACCGACGTATCCGGCTTCCTTCATGATCGCTTTGCTGGACCTGTACAACTCGGCGTTCTGCGCATCGGTCAGGAATGGCGCCGGTGCTTCTTCGACCAATTTCTGATGACGGCGTTGGAGCGAGCAATCGCGCGAACTAATAACAACAGCATCGCCAAATGAGTCGACAAGAACTTGTGTTTCAACATGTCGCGGGCGATCAAGGTAGCGCTCCACAAAACATTCGCCACGACCAAAGCCCGCGATTGCCTCACGCACGGCAGAGTCGAATAGTTCTGGAATCTCCTCCATGGTACGGGCGATTTTCAGACCGCGACCACCGCCACCGTGGGCCGCCTTGATTGCAACTGGTAGGCCGTATTCCTTGGCGAAGGCGGTGACTTCCTCGTGACCGTCAACTGGATCTGCGGTTCCTGCAACGAGTGGCGCACCCACTTTGGCTGCGATCTTTCGCGCCGAGACTTTGTCACCCAGAAGACGAATCGCCTCGGGAGAGGGACCGATCCATATCAATCCGGCATCGACCACAGCTTGGGCAAAATTGGCATTCTCGGAGAGGAATCCGTACCCAGGATGAATTGCATCGGCTCCGGATTCTTTGGCGACATTGATAATTTTCTCAATGTTGAGGTAAGTCTGCGCGGCGGTGAGTCCGTTGAGTGAATAGGCAGCATCGGCAGAGAGGGTGTGAATCGCGCCTCGGTCTTCATCGGAGTACACCGCAATGCTCTTGAGTCCGTGATCTTTGCAGGCACGAATAATGCGTACGGCGATTTCGCCTCGGTTGGCGATTAATACGCTCTTCATCCTTGAACTCCTATTGCTTGGTGCGTTATCTCGTGCCACGGATACCCTAATTGTGACGTCAGGCGGCGAAGAAGTGGGACTGATAGGCCAATGACATTTGTGTAATCACCTTCAATAGAGGAGATGAAAGCACTGCTGAGGCCATCCAGCGTAAAGCCACCTGCAACATTGAGCGGCTCACCAGATGCAACGTAGTCGTCGATTTCTTGTTTGGTGAGTTCCGTGAAATTCACTTTGGTGGTTGCGATGTCGGCAACTTCGACGCCGCGATCGATATCGAGGATGCAGTGTCCCGTGTGCAGATAGCCAGATTTACCACTCAACATCCGCGCGCGCTCTCGTGCTACTTCTGGAGTCAGCGGCTTGCCAAGGTTCATACCTTCGAATTCGAAGGTGGAGTCGCAGGCGATGATGAGCCCCTTCTCGATGATTATTTCGCGAACAGCGTGCGCCTTGACGATTGCAAGGGCTAAGACCATTTCCCTGGGTGGCATCGAAAGATAAATTGAATCTTCCTCATCGACATCACTGATGACGATCTGCGCATCGATGCCGGCGGCTTCAAGTAGTCGTTTGCGAGAAGGCGAGGCAGAGGCAAGGATGATTGAAGGCATTTACGCTTTCCTCGGAAGTGGGGATCGAAGTTGCGGAGCGGCCCAGGCGCTGTGCGATGTGGTCGTCTCCTCATGTGGTTTCACATGCCGCTTAAGTGCATCTTCAATGGCGAGCAACTCCTCTGGGGTGGGAGTGCCCGAGGTAAGGGAGTAACGAATCACAGCGGGATATTTCCGTGCTTGCGGGCAGGAAGAATGTCGCGTTTGGTGCGAAGAGACCGAAGTGCCTTAGTGATGTACTCCCGAGTCTTGTTCGGCTCGATAACCGCATCGATGAAACCGCGATCGGCAGCCAGATACGGATTTGCCAGCGTTTCGTTGTAATCGGTAATCAGTTGTTCTCGCAGCGCCGCTGCATTCTCGGCCTCACTCAGTTCCTTGCGATAGAGAATGTTGACTGCACCCTGCGCGCCCATGACTGCGATTTCAGCGGTCGGCCAAGCCAGGTTCACGTCTGCTCCGATGTATTTGGAGCCCAAGACGATAAATGCTCCGCCGTACGCCTTGCGGGTCACCACGGTGACGAGCGGCACCGATGCTTCGCCGTAGGCGTAGAGCAACTTGGCACCTCGTCGAATAACGCCATTCCATTCTTGCTCGGTTCCGGGCAAGAAGCCTGGAACATCAACAAGGGTCACGATCGGAATGCTGAAGGCGTCGCAGAATCGGAGGAACCGCGCTGCTTTCTCACTCGAATCTATGTCGAGGGTTCCGGCTAACTGTTGGGGTTGGCTGGCAATAATGCCGATTGAGTGTCCTTCGATCCGACCGAAGCCGACAATGATGTTAGGTGCGAAGAGTGCGTGAACTTCGAGGAACTCGGCTTCATCCAGCAGGGCATGAACCAGAACCTTCATGTCATATGGCTGATTGGGACTGTCAGGAATCAAGGTGTCGAGCGCGAAGTCGGTGACTTTCGGCTCGAGTGTCTCAGTTGGCGCCAAGATCGGAGCGCCGTCCATGTTATTGCTGGGCAGGTAAGAAAGTAATGCTTTGACATAGTCGAGGGCGTCGTCTTCGTTCTCTGCCAGGTAATGCGAGTTTCCAGTTCGGGCGTTGTGGGTATGAGCCCCACCTAACTCTTCCATTCCGACTTCTTCGCCAGTAACGGTCTTGATGACGTCGGGGCCGGTAATGAACATGTGAGATGTCTCGTTGACCATGACCACGAAATCGGTGAGGGCGGGGGAGTATGCGGCTCCGCCAGCACATGGTCCGAGGATGAGAGAGATTTGAGGGACGACTCCCGAGGAGCGGGCATTGAGTCGGAAGATTTTGCCGTAGCCGCTTAACGAGGCGACGCCCTCTTGGATTCGGGCGCCACCGGAGTCGCTGATCCCGATGAGGGGCATCCCGTTTTTCAAGGCAAATTCGGCCACTTTCACGATCTTCTCGCTGAAAACTTCTCCAAGGCTTCCGCCCATGACGGTGAAATCCTGCGAGTAAAGGGCGATGTTGCGCCCATCAATGGTGGCGTATCCCGTGACGACGCCGTCACCATATGGTCGGTTCTTCTCCATGCCAAAAGTCGTGGATCGGTGCCGGGCGAACTCATCGAGTTCGGTGAAGGAACCAGCGTCGACAAGTTTGGCAATGCGCTCGCGCGCAGTCATCTTCCCTTTGGCGTGCTGCTTCTCAATGGCTCGCTCGGATCCAGCGTGGACGGCTTCATCCAGTCGGTCGCGAAGGTCTTGAATTTTTCCCGCAGTTGTATGCAGATCACGGCTCATACCCCTACGGTACTAGGCGTGAGCCCCTTCGGAGTCCCTCTCGATCGCGAAAGCATCAACGCGCGCTTAAAAACGAGTTACTGGCGGGTAAACGTGGTCGAATCCACCGGGTCAACCCAAGTCGATTTAGTAAAAGAAGTGCGCGATGGTGTAGCCGCTCACGGAGATGTCCTCGCCACAGAATTTCAATTGGCCGGTCGGGGAAGGTTGGATCGAACATTTATTGCACCAGTTCGATCGGCACTTCTTTTTTCCTTCTACATCCAGCCTAAAAGTAATGGCGAGAGATGGGGATGGCTTCCTCTGCTGGCGGGGCAGTCGGTCTGCCGCGCTGTTTCGGAGGTGTTGGACATTAAAAGCCGCGACACCGTAAATCTCAAATGGCCAAATGACATTCTTCTCAACGATCAAAAAGTCGCTGGCCTGCTTGCCGAACGCGTGGAAAGCCCCGGCTCCGCGGGAGTAGTTATTGGCATCGGAGTGAATATTTACACGCGTCAAGAAGAGCTCCCTGTGCCGAGTGCAACCTCATTTGCACTCCAAGGTTACTCAGAATGCGATCGAAATGAACTGTTGACGCAGATATTGAAGAGTTTCTCCGACCACTTGGAGAGGTGGGAAAACGAAGATTCTTCCTTGTTGCTCGAATACACGAAGGTAAGCGCCACCATTGGTCGACAGGTCTCCATCGAAATTCCCGGGCAATCAAATGTGTTGTCCATTGCGACGGGTATTGACGAGTCCGGGGCCCTTGTTCTCGAAGATGGCAGGCACATAACCGTTGGTGATGTCGTACATGTCAGCACGCTCTAGGCGGTTGTATGTCTGAAGAATTCCCAACCGTCGGGTTGATCGGGGAAGGCACGCTCGTGCGCATGTTTAATGCGCCGGCATTGGCACTCGGCGTGGAAATTCTCACCATTGAACCAGCGGTTGATTCAGTCGCCCTCGCACGATCTTCGGTGATCAGCGTTATTGGAAATTCGATTCCCATTTCTCAAATGACCACGTTGGAAAGTGCCGGTGCGATATTTCGAACCAACTCGGCCACCATGAAATTTGTTAAAGAGTGGAATGCGAAAAACGGCGATCAGGGATTAGTTGATGCGGTCTTCTCGGTGTTAGTTGCCCGATCCCCACACGGCCAAGCATCGGCCTGGACTCCAACTGAAATTACATCCGGCCATGACACGACGAAAACGTTCACACCCTCACTCAAATTGGACCGTGAGGGATTGGGGAGAGCCCAAGGACTTGCCTTAACCCTGGCTAAGGAATCCAATGCCGCCGGCGTCATGGACGTGGAGATTGTTTTGAGAAATGGTGAACTCATGGCGCGAACGTTAAGCCTTGGACCCAGTTTCAATGGCGTGTGGACGATTGAGGGGGCCAGAACCAGCCAGTTCGAGCAGCATCTACGTGCGATTCTAGATCTGCCGTTGGGCGATCCTTCCTTGTCGGCTCACAATGTGGTCACAGGTACTTTTTCGGGAGCGGGCAATATGTATCGGCCGTATTTGCACTTGATGGCTCGCAGCCCGGCGATGAAAATCCATCAGTATCGCTCAGATTCCGTCGAGGCGAAGGGCCATGTCACAGCCATGGGTCGCGATCTCCTAGACTTAACGGAGTGCGTTACACACGCCGTCCAATACATGAACGGAGAAATTGATGAGTGAAGCAAGCGTTGCCATTGTCATGGGGTCGGATTCAGATTGGCCCATCATGGAAGAAGCTGCCAAGGTGCTAGATGAGTTCGGGATTTCCTACACTGCGGCCGTAATTTCAGCCCATCGCATGCCGATGGAAACCATCGAATTCGCACAAGGCGCTGCGGCCCAGGGAATCAAAGTAATCATCGCGGGTGCAGGTGGAGCAGCAGCCCTGCCAGGAATGATCGCGGCCCTCTCACCACTGCCAGTAATCGGTGTACCGATCGCATTGAAGACTTTTGACGGTTTGGACTCGCTTCTCTCCATTGTCCAAATGCCGGCAGGTATACCTGTTGCAACTGTCGGAGTCGGCGGCGCAAAGAATGCCGGAATTTTGGCGACCAGAATCTTAGGAATTGGCGATGCTGAAATTTCCAAGAAGGTGCAGAAGGCGATGACGACGATGCACGATGAAGCCAAAGCAAAGGGTGAGAACTTGAAAGCCCGGCGCAGCCAGAAGACTGGTTTCTAGACCCGGTTTCGTTTTCCGTATTCGATAGCAGGACAACGGTTCATAACGGCTAGTAGTCCAGCTGCCCTGGCTCGTGCAACAGCTGCTTCGTCTATGACGTCGAGCTGCAGCCAGACCGCTTTAGCACCTATCTCTATTGCTTCATCGACTACGGCTCCGGCAAGGGCGGAGTTCACGAAGAGGTCGACAACATCGACGGGGAATGGGATGTCCTTCAGTGAGGCATATCCTTTTTCGCCGTGAACTTCTTCAGCCTTTGGATGAACGGGCACGATGCGGTGCCCTTTCTCCTTGAGAAGCTCGGCAACGCTGTAGGCAGCCCGAAATTCGTTGTTGCTTAATCCAACGACGGCCCATGTCTTGAGGGCCAGGACTTGATCGATCTCATCGCTCATGAATCTGTCCTGCCCAGGGCGTGGAATTTCCATCCCGCAGACTTCCACTTATCTCGGTCTAGGACGTTTCTTCCATCAATAATGCGAGGGCTGTTCACGAGCGCAGCCAAATCGGCTGGGTTCAATTCGCGATATTCCCGCCATTCAGTCAAGTGAAGAACCAAGTCTGCGTCGGCGACGCATTCGGTAACACTGTCTGCAAACTGCAGGGCAGGGAATCGTCTCTTGGCGTTGGCAATAGCCTTGGGATCGTGCACTGTGACAAGCGCACCCGCGGCATGTAGTTGCGCCGCAATATCCAGGGATGGGGAATCGCGAACGTCATCACTTTCGGGTTTGAATGCGGCGCCGAGAACAGCAATCTTGAATTGCGCAAGATCTTCTGAAAGCATTTCTCGCACAACATCAATGACCCTCTGGCGGGCACGGAGATTGATCGCATCGATCTCACGCAAGAATTCAACTGCCTGCTTGGCGCCTAGTTCCTCTGCTCTTGCCATGAAAGCGCGAATGTCTTTAGGCAGGCACCCGCCACCGAAGCCAATTCCTGCTTGAAGGAATTTATTGCCGATACGTGCGTCGTAACCGATTGATTTCGCAAGCACGGTGACATCAGCACCTGCTGCCTCGCATACTTCGGCCATTGCATTGATGAAAGATATTTTCGTTGCAAGAAACGAATTTGCCGCAACCTTCACGAGTTCAGAAGTGGGCAAGTCTGCGCGAATCCATGGAGTTCCGATTTCCAGGAGCGGCGCGTACACCTCGCGAAGTATTTCCTCTGCGCGATCATTAGTGACACCAACAACGATCCGGTCGGGGCGCAGTGAGTCTTCAACGGCGAAGCCTTCACGAGTGAATTCTGGATTCCAGGCGATGTCTACGTGAGGCGCCGAAACGGCTAGCTGTGCTCTCAGAGCCTGCGCAGTCCCCACTGGTACCGTCGATTTTCCGACCACGAGTGAACCGGATTTTAAAAATGGAACTATCTGGGCAACTGCTCCGTAAACGTAAGTTAGGTCGGCGGCAAACTCGCCTTCCTTCTGTGGCGTTCCAACACAGATGAAATGAACGTCTGCATCTTTTCCTAGTGAAAAATCTGTTGTAAAAATCAGACGACCTGTCGCTATCTCGGTTATGACTATCTCTTGTAACCCGGGCTCATAAAAGGGCAGGTCCCCAGCTGAAATACGTCTGACCTTTTCGGCATCGGTATCAATGCCGATTACGGTGAATCCAAGAGAGGACATGCAGGCGGCGAAAGTGGTTCCTAAGTATCCCGTGCCAATTACCGACAGAACTGGTTTCATTTACCCATCCTAAGTTAGAAACAACTAATACTTCAGCGCCCCGCAGGGGTTCTCACTAGCGGTGCGGGTCTTGAACTTGTCGATGATCGCGGGGCTGGCAGACGCACTCGCTTTTGCCGTTGCCTTTGCAGTCGCCTTCGATGTCGACTTAGTTGAGGAGCTTGGCGATGGAGACGGCTTTACAACATCCACAATAGGTAGGTCGGCGCGCAGTCTCTGCCAGAGTTGTGGTGCAAGTACTGGATCCCAGATCACGGTAGATCCAACGTACGGCACAACGTAGTTGACGTTGGAAAGAGGAACCGTAAGTGTTCGCACTTTGCTTGCTGACAAGTTTCGCATTTGCTTGGCCAGCGTGATGAGGTCGCTGCTGTTGAGGGCTGAATCTGTTTTTACTGTCGCCATGGCCGCGTTGAAGAAGTCCAGCATCTTGATTGGGTTGAGTAATACGCCCGTGCTAGTCGCCTTGCGAAGTACCGAGCTCATGAACTGCTGTTGGCGTTGCATACGACCAAGGTCGCCCATTCCATCGAAATCGCGGGTACGCACGTATTTGAGAGCTTGGATTCCGTTCAGCGTGTGAACTCCAGCTGAAAGAACAAGGTGGCTCTTAGGGTCGTTGATATTTGTTTTCGTACAGACTTGAATGCCGCCGAGCGCATCTACCATGTGAGCGAAGCCGGCAAAGTTTATTTCAACGTAATGATCGATGCGAAGATTCGTCATCGACTCAACGACTTGAATAAGCAGGGGCGCACTCCCGTAGTTGTATGCAGCATTGAGTTTGGCCTTAAATGGTGTCACAACTTTTCCACTTGCGTTCGTGTACTGAGGAATCGTGACCAGGGTGTCTCGCGGCAAGGAGATGATGACTGCCTTGTCTCTAGACTTGCTGATGTGAACCAGAAGAATCGTGTCGGAGCGCTTGCCTGCCGCCGAAGCGACGCTGCCTACTCGCAAGGCTTTAAGCTCGGCCTTCGTAAGTCCCTCGCGAGTATCCGAGCCGACCAGTAGATAATTGACGGCCGAGGATGCTTTTTCTGGGCGAGACTTCAGTCCGGCGAAAGCGTCTACTCGCTTGAGAGATCCAGTCACATGTCCGAGTCCAAGCCAGGCAAATGCGGAGATGAATACAACTCCGATTGAAAGGGAGGTTATTATCCGAACTCTGGGCGTGGATTTCACAGGGAGAGCGTACTTGCACGATAGCGTGGAGGGGTTATGAACACAGACGAGTCCGGCAATACTGAAATCACGTCACACCTCCCGAGTGGGGTCTCAGTAATCCTTCCCGTGTTGAACGAGGAGTTTTATCTCGCTCATACAGTGAACGCGATTCTTTCTCAGGATTATGCAGGGCCAATGGAGGTCATTCTAGCGATAGGTCCATCAAAGGATCGCACGCAGGTCATTGCCGAGGAATTGCGAGCGCACGACCCTCGCGTGGTCTTGGTCTCGAGTCCCAGCGGACGCACAGCAGCGGGCCTGAATCTGGCTACTAAGCAATCAAAGTACCCGGTTATTGTCCGAGTCGATGGACATGCTGAGATTCCTGAGAACTACATTTCGTTGGCCGTGGAGATTTTGAACCAGTCCGGCGCCGTAAATGTGGGTGGAGTCATGGGCGCCGTTGGAGTGACTAAATTTGAGAAAGCAGTAGCACGGGCGATGCGAAGTCCTTTTGGTGTTGGTGCATCTCGTTTTCACACCGGCGGCAAAGCGGGTTCGGTTGACACGGTTTACCTCGGTATTTTTTTGCGTAGTGCCCTTGTCTCAGTTGGCGGTTTTGATGAGCGTTTTACCAGGGCTCAGGACTGGGAACTTAATTTTCGCCTGAGGCAAGCCGGCGGAGTTGTCTATTTCGACCCACGATTGCACGTTACATACCGACCCCGTCCAACTTTTAAAGCCTTGGCAAAACAATATTTCGAGTATGGACGATGGCGTCATGTCGTGATCCGACGACACCAGGGAACTGTGAATCTTCGCTACCTTGCTCCGCCTGTTGCGCTGTTAGGCACTGTTGGGTCCCTCATTCTCGGTAGCTTTTTCTCGCCGTTCTGGTTCATTCCAGCGGCTATTTACGTCGCCTTTCTCACTGTGGCTTCCATAGCTATTGGTCGAAATTTCGGCGAGTACCTGCGACTTCCTTGGATCTTGTTGACAATGCATATGTCGTGGGGCGCGGGATATTTGACCTCATCGCGCTCGCTCGTGCCAGAGGAGTGAGAACGCGCCCGTGCGGTAGCCTTTCGCAGTGAACAAAACAGCCCCTGTCGAGGTCTACGAGCCCTTTAAGGCTGGGCTGCCGCCACTGACCCGCTATTGGCGAAGCCTTTGGACCAGACGGTCATTTATCTCTGAGTATTCGAGGTCAGAGCTTCACGAGAAGCACTTTGACACCGTCTTTGGGCAAGTCTGGTTGATTATCAATCCTCTTCTCCTTTCCGGGGTCTACTTCCTCCTTATCGTGATCATCGCCGGAAACAGCGACAAGATGCGCTACGCCCACCTCACCGCCTGTCTCTTTCTTTTCTATTTTGTAAACCACTCGATGTCTGGCGGATCAAAGTCTGTGGTCAAGGGCGGAAAGCTCATTCTCAACACCGCATTTCCCCGAATCATGCTCCCCATGTCGGCTTGGTTGATTGCTCTCATTCGTTTTCTCCCGACGCTGGTTGTCTTCTTCGTAATCCGCGCATTTATGGGTCTGCCTTGGGGCTGGAACATGCTCTGGGGGATACCGGTTGTCATGATCACTGGAGCCTTCGCCCTCGGCTTGGCGATTCTGATTTCCTGCGCCAACGTGTACTTCCGCGATATTGGAAGTTTCTTGCCGTATTTTTCGCGTACCTGGCTCTACTTGTCGCCAATTTTGTATGAGGTGAAGAATCTCAAGCCGAAGTTAAGAACATTCGAGCTAGTGAATCCACTCTTCTCCATGATGGATGCCTGGTCCCGCGCCATCGTTCACAATCAAATGCCTCACCTCGAGAGCCTTCTCAAGGGAACTGCATGGGCTCTGGCGACATTGCTCGTCGGTACCTACTTCTTCCTAACAAGGGAGCGCGATTTTGCAGTCCGTGTCTAATTTCCAGCCGGTGAGTGGCGAGATCGCAGTGTCGGTCCAACACCTGGGTCTGACGTACACCACAACGATCGATAAGCGACCGACTCTAAAGGCGCGACTTCGAACGATGGGTCGTGGCACCAAACACACTCGCGTTGTTCGTGCCCTCGATGATGTCAACCTTGATGTTCCCTACGGAAGCGTTCTCGGAATTGTCGGAGCAAATGGTGCAGGAAAATCCACAATGATGCGCGTTATGTCGGGAATCTTGCCTCCTTCACAAGGCAGGGTTGAGGTGTACGGCAAAGTGAGCACTCTCTTGGCGCTTGGCGTTGGATTCAATCCATCTTTATCTGGCCGAGAGAACGTTCTTCTTGGCGGCCTTGCCGCGGGGATGACGCGCAAGGAGATCGCCGATCACTTCGAGGAGATCGCCGATTTCGCCGAACTGGGCGATGCCATCGAAGCGCCTATGCGCACATACTCAAGTGGCATGTTCTCTCGATTGGGTTTTTCCGTGGCCGTCACTGTGAGACCAGACATTTTGATTATCGATGAAGCGCTAAGTACAGGGGACGCTCACTTTAAAGAGAAGAGCCTCAATAAGATCAAAGAACTTCGCGGTGATGCTCGCGCACTGATCATGGTCAGTCACGGATTGGGCACTATCCGAGAAGTATGCAACGAAGTCGCTTGGCTACATAAGGGGAAACTCATTCAGCGCGGTGAACCAAATGCCGTTGTCGATGCTTATGAAAAATTCCTGCATGTCGGAAAGAGCGCTGCCATCAATGAGGATATCTAGCCGCTTTCTAGCACTTTTAATCTTTACCCTTTTCACCCCTTCGCTGATCGCCAATGCAGCCACAACAGTTCCTGCCACCTTCTCCTTCCAAGGTGCTGGTTACGGCCATGGAGTGGGCATGAGCCAGTTCGGGGCGCGTGGTCAAGCCCTGCAAGGAAGGAGCGCTAACGACATCTTGCGCTACTACTACTCGTTCGTCACGGTCGAGCCGATGGTCGATAACCAGATGATGCGGGTAAATATTGGTCACACGCTCAATACCTTTTCGATTAAGGCCGTTTCAAAAGTGGGAGAAATTCAAATCTTCGTAGGCGACATGAAAGACACAAGTACCGCAACCCCATTGCGCACCATGGAAGTGAAATCCACACTGAGTTTCACGGTATTGGGCACGCTGGCCTTTCCCAGTATCAGTTCATCAGCTGGGGCGGTAGATCCATTGCCAAGTGGAAAAATCTGGACCGTCAGGTGGACCGGTACTCGTTATCTGCCGGGAGATCCCGCCGTCGTTTCAATCAACGCAGCGGGATCCAACACTTCTTATCGCTACGGCCAGATCCAAGTGAAGTTAGTGAAGGCCCCCGTACTTGGATATCGCCTTGAGGTAACAAACACCGTCCGTCTTCACGACGAGTATCTATGGGGCATCGGTGAGATGCCATCTTCATGGCCCTTGGCCGCGCTGCAGGCACAGGCGATTGCCTCGCGAACATTTGCACTGAACAAGGGCGCGACGATTAGGACGGGCTGTGACTGCAATATTTATTCAGATTCTGGCGATCAAGCGTTCGTAGGCTACGCCAAGGAAACACAGAAGACGTACGGTCCGTTGTGGAAAGCCGCAGTCAATTTAACTTCGACAGATGACTCAACTGGTCTCACCGTGCTTTACAAATCAGCACCGATAAGTGCCTACTTTTCGTCCTCATCAGGGGGTACCACCGAATCGGCGCAAAATGTCTGGGGGACCGCGGTTCCCTATGCGATTGCCGTTCCTGATCCGTGGAGCTTGGACCCAAAGAACAATCCCACGTACGCCTCTTGGCTGCGACCGGTTACGCAGAGTGTGATTGCATCTGCTTTCGGATTGAGCGACGTCGCAACTCTGTTTGTGAATGGCAAGGATGCGAGTGGGCGGGTGGTTTCCATTAGTGCAACATCTAGCATCGGGAAGACTGTGAAACTTACAGGTGGAGCATTTGCCGGTAAGGCGAAATTGCCTTCGGCTTGGTTCGACATTTCAAATCAGCAGGTGATCATCCCTGTGCCCTCACCTACCCCAACACCTACGCCAAGCCCAGGACAATAAATAAGGCACCAAGCAACGCAGGACCAGCTTGGATAATCGCCGCGCGCCTTGATTTTTTAACGCTGAAAAATAACACTGAACCTGCGCCGACCATCGAGAGTGCCGAGAAAATCATGAGGGTATGCGCAATGGTTGCGTCGACGCCAAGGAGTGCGAGTCCGGCACCAGCGCCTAAGGCGAGAAAGAGGTTGTAGAAACCTTGATTAAAGGCCATCGGCCTGATGATCTCTGCATGCTCTTGGCTGGGCAGCCCGAAGGTTTTCCACGTTTTAGGCCTCCGCCACGTGATGCTCTCAAGCGTGAACACATAGACGTGGAAAACCGCGGCAAGTCCGATGAGGATTGATCCGATGATCAGGCAGGCATTTTTCATGCGGGTATGTTGAATCCGGTTACGACCCGATAGCTCAGTCTTCGATGTTCAACTTTATCAACCTCAAGAATAAAGCTGTAGTTTCCGATCGCGGGAATCGGCAGCGACGGCAGGTTTATTGCCAAACTGATGCTCTGACTTTCACCGATTTCAAGGGTGGGCGGTCTTCCGACATTGAATTTCGCTTCCACATGTACTGGAGCAAGGGTGTCGATTCCGCTGGGCACGAGAACTGGATGAGAATCGAAATCCACTAAATCAACTGTGAGAGTGTGTTCGTTGTTGGTCTCATTCCACGGAACCGAAATATTGATTCCGATTGCGAGATTGATGTTCCATGGACCCGACGTGTTGGCAGGTACGAATGCTCGGTCAATGCCGCCACCAGAAACGTACAAGAGATTATTTTGCGCTTCTGCGTGGTTGCAGAGGATGGCTGTTAATTCCACACTGGTCTCCGCATCTACAGCTGCCACCGGATTGGTTTGCCTGAATATAGCGCCGAATAGGTAAACGTGAGTAGGGGTTTCTTCTCCTACAAGAACAAATTAGCTTGGCAAACATCGCCAGTTTAGAGAGGCGGGCTCGAAATCCGTCATCTGCATCGGAGCTCTTTCTTTGCGCTCTGAGGATCTCCGACAACCCGACTAATCGTTAATGCAACCCCTAAGTCGCTAGTAACTGGCCATTGTCATTGTGGGAGATGTAGTCCTCTTTTAGACATACCTCCTGAGATCTAGGGAACTCATGAGGTAGGGATATGCTCGAAGAGATTTTAGGGATTCCAAACTTTTGATTTTGAAGGTTCGCGAAAGGTTGGCTATGAAAATAGTTCGTCGGGTTAGTAGTGCGATAGCAGTCCTCTTCACGCTGACCGGGTGTGCCGTCGCCACTCACGTGCCGGTAGCAATTCCAGATCTTTCTCTTCCGGCCTGCGACAAGACACTTCTCGAGTTGAATCATCTTGCGACTTCGATAAACACAAAGGCAACCATCCCTCAAGCGGTCCCGGGCCCAATGCGCCTTTGCAGATATCGATGGAACAACGATGAAAAGAAACTCGTGCTGATTTCAGATATCGCGCGACCGTTAGCACCAGTCGCGCTTTTGCGCGCTTTTAGTCAGTTAAAAGCCTTGGATGGCGTTTACAGTCCCGGGGCGACGTTTGCATGTCCCATGAGTCAAGGCAATGCCGACCTAGTCATCCTTCG
>JANXZB010000133.1 GCA_025355765.1 Actinomycetes bacterium | reverse complement strand
CTTGGCAACGGCGACATCTAGTGCCTGCGATGCGCTGCGTAGTTCGGTGGTGATAACTGCATGGTCGCCTGCGACCACTGCGGTGCGGAACTTGCGAACGGCAGTCTTAATAGAGGAACTAACCGACTTGTTGCGAAGGCGGGCCTTCTCGTTGGTCTTGATCCGCTTAATCTGGGACTTGATATTTGCCACGCGTAGTTCTCCGGCTCTAAAAGTTGAGATTATTGACCCTTATGGATCTTCACTGAGGGTCGAAGGCTACCAGCGAGGGTAGGTAAGGCTCAAATTGGTGATTTTCTCTCCTTTGGCCAGTTCACGCGCTTGAGGATGTCACACTGTTCCCATGTCAACGACCCCCCATGATCCATCCCGCACACGGTGGGATTCCTTAGTGGGCGCCCTTGGGCTGATCACTGGGTTAATCCCCCATGTGCTCCACCATGTCGGCTTCTTCATGGGCACCGCGCTCATTGCGGGATCTGGAGGCACACTGGTTTTCGGCGCCTTAGGACTTTTACTCTCCATTCCAATGCTTCGACGCCTGCATAAGCGGTTTGGGACCTGGCGAGCCCCTGTTATTGCCCTGGCAATCTTTGCGGCGATGTTTGCCCTGTCAACCTATGTCATCGGCCCCATTATCAATGGCGGAAATAACAGCGCTCCGGCCTCCGAGACACCTACCGACCACAGTTCTCATCATTGAACTATGTGCTAAGTGCGTGCTCGGGCAATCTCAGTGACGGCACGTTCTAGGGCATAAATAGGATCCACCGCAGCCCCCTTCACCTGGGCATCAGCCAGGGCGATGGCTCCCACTGCCCGAGCAATTCCGGCCTGAGACCACGAGGACAACTGGCGGCGGGCCTTGTCGATCTGCCACGGGGCCATGCCCAGCACCGATGCCAGTTCAAAAGATTTCGAACCGCGGTTGGTACCTGAAACCTTGGCTAGCCCACGTAAAGCCGATGCGATCGCGCTGGTGACCATGACGGGGTCAGTTCCAGAATCCAGCGCATTTCGAAGGGTCAGGAGAGCGCGAGAGACATCTCCATCGAGGGCGGCATCTGCCACATCAAATCCGGTCATCTCAACTTTGCCTTGATGATATTTATCCACCATCGCCTCATCGATGACACCGGCGGTATCGGATGCAATTTGGCTACAGGCAGCAGTTAATTCGCGAAGGTCAGTGCCCACTGCGCCGATCAACGCATTAACGGCGCCGGGTGTGGCCTTGCGTCCCAGATCCAAAAAGAGGTGCCGTACGAATTCTTGCTTCTCACTTTCTTTCTTAAGCGCATCGCAGGTGATGATCTGCGCATTGGCCTTCTTGATCTGATCAAGGAGCGCTTTGCCTTTCACGCCGCCCTTGTGAATGAAGATCACAGTGATGCTCGGATCAGGATCTGCAAGGTAGCGGGTGATCTCAGGTTTGGTCTCATCGGGCAGGTCTTGGAGATCGCGCAGGACCAATGCGCGCTTCTCGGAAAAGAGCGAGGGAGCAAGAGCATCGGCGATATCGCCGGCAAAGACATCGGAGGCCGATAGCGAAGTGACCTCGGCGCCGTCTTCGCGCAATTGCACCTGCAATTTAGCAAGGGCACGATCGGCAAGGGCGGCTTCAGAGCCCAGCAGAAGATAAAGGCTCACCCCAACCTCACTCTCTGCCACCACGAACCGGCACTTGTATGGACCTTGAAATGATGGGCACGCGCAGTAATCGCGATTCCACCACTCTTGTCTGTTCTGTAAATTTTGCTTCGCAGTCTAACCAGTGCCGCAATGGTCTGGCCCGCGGGGTGACCGTACGAATTACCCTCACCCACGCTGATAAGGGAGACCAGGGGCGAGAGTCGTTCCATGAAGGCCCGATCTTGGTAGGCAGATCCGTGGTGGCTGACCTTGTAGATATCGACATGCCCGACTGAACTCAGGATTTCAGTTTGAACGCTTGGCTCCAGGTCGCCACCGGCGAAGAGAGAGAAATCCGATGATGCAATCTCCACTGCCACACTTGAATTATTGATCGCCGAACCATCTCCCGGCAAAACATCGAAGGCATGGGCACCATCATCTGGCCAGAGCACCCTCACGGTGACAGGGCCGCGATTGGAGGCCAGCTTCACCGACAATCCCCTCGTGGCAATTGTCACCGCGCTTTTCTTCACCCAACCCACAACTCGTTCGCTTTCAAAGAGCGGCTCGTTGTTATTGCTCACCCACACCTGTCCGACTTTGCGATTGCGGATTAGCCCGGCAACCCCCTCCACGTGATCGGCGTGAAAGTGCGTCAAGATCAGAAGCGGCACCGAAGCGATTCCCAAACGGCTCAGACATCGATCTTCCAATTGAGCATCCGGTCCGGCATCAACGACAAGACCTCGCTGGTTTCCTAGGTTCACAACTAGCGAATCGCCTTGTCCGACATCGCAGTTGGCAATCTGCCAATCCCCTGCCGGCCACTGACCGAGCCAGGCAAGGAAGAGAACAGCACCGAGAAGTATGGCGATCACTAATTTCTTGGACCGAAAGAGCAGAACCAGACCAAGAATGAAAATCAAACCCGCGATAAATCCACCGAGCCCTTTCGTCATCTCAAGGACTGGAAAACCCGCGGCCCAATGCGCGACCCCCGCGATCCACCCTGCTGGCCATTTAATAATGAAAATCAAGAACGAACTGACCTTCGCCGATATCGGCGATATCAAGGCAGCAATAAATCCGATGATGGTTATCGGCGCGACCATCGGTGCCGCCAACAAATTCGCAATTACCGTCATCGGCCCCAAGTACCCCGAGAGTGCGACAAGTATCGGTGCGCACATCACCACTGCGGCAATCGGTGGACTCAGGGCATTCGCAACAAGAGATGGAACATATCTGCCCAGCCACCTGGCAATGCGCGGCGACAATAGAAGCAACCCAGCCGTTGCCAATACAGATAGCGCAAAACCCGGGTCGCGCGCTTGCCATGGATCCCCAATGACAACTACCGCAATCGCAAAGCCCAAAGCAGGCAACGGATCACTCCTTCTGCCGACTCCCCTAGCAACGAGAACAACACTAGCCATCGCAGCAGCGCGCAATACCGATGGAGATGGCCGAACCAGCGCGATGAAACTCGAGAGGGCTATGGCGGTGAAAATCAAGCGGGTGCGCAATGACCTAAAAAGCCACTGCATGCACCACAATACGAAGAAGGAAATGATCGCGAAATTCGCTCCACTTACAGCAACCAAATGTGTAAGCCCCGAGCGGCGCATATCGTTCTTGAATTCCGGCGACTGCAACGAGGTATCCCCAAGAACCATCCCTGGAATCAGTGCCCCGGAATCTCCTGACCCGCATAAAGCACGTAGGTGAGTCCTAATCGACCCAAGAGCGGCAGCCCAACGAGATGCTTTGGTATCAACGGTGATCTCACCTTTGATGAGAAACATTGCGGCCACCCGCGCCTCTTTGTTCGCACGAAGACTTCCTTCGGCCGTCACGGTCTGCCCGGGAAGCAACCCGACAACTCGCGGACTCTGCGTGATGACACGAATGGGAACCCGCAGATTGAAGCCTCGCCCCCCTTGTTCTACTTGCAATGCCGTGGCGAGGAACGAGTAACTCGTCGGCGCCAATGTCGAACCGAATACTTTTGCTTGAGTCTTGGCCGGATCGGTGGAGATTTGAAGTCGAACCGTGGCCGTACTTCCAATTATTTTGTGTACCTCGGAGTTCGACAATCCCATCTGTCGAAGCGACATGACGCTCGATCCCAACAAAATCGCGCAAGCAACAACGATGAGAATTGACTTTCCCTGTTGCAAAGCAACGAGAGCCACTGCAACGGCAAGCAACGACGTGCGCCACGGAGTCACCCAACTCTGGCTGAGAGCTCCCGCCCAGATTGCCGCGCCAAGGACTAAAGCGCGGTAATCACCTACACGCGGACTTTGCTCTTGAACTGGGCGAATTTTGAAACACCAATGCCAGAGACTTTCTGCAGATCATCCACCGATGTAAACGGGCCATTGCTCTTTCGGTAATCGATGATCCTTGATGCGAGCACCGGGCCGATTCCAGGAAGGCTATCTAACTCACCGGCGGTAGCGCGGTTAATGTTGATCGGGCCTGATTTCTTCTTCACGGTTCGTTTTACTGAACCGCCTTGCACGGAAGGACTCGAAACTTCCGCGAGATCCACATAGACCTGTTCGCCGTCCTTGATGATCCGTGCCAGATTGATATCGCTAGTGTCGGCGTGCGCAACTGCTCCACCAGCTGCCGCGATCGCATCGATTACTCGAGAATTCGCGGGTACTTCGTACACGCCGGGCGATTTCACACCACCTGCCACGTCCACCATAACCTTCGGCGGCGCAACGACTATTGGTGGCGCTTCGATTACGGGTTGGGAATGCCCGCGAGCAACGACGGCAACTGAGATCACACCAACGAGAGCAAAGACGAGAATCAGCGCACGCTTATGAATTGCGCCAAATTCGAGGTCGGCCCACCAATCCTGAAGCCGCTCACGAAGGTCCGTTAGATAGTTGCCCATGTGCCCATTGAAAAGGGCACGCTTAAGAAAACCCTACGAGCCGTGGTGGATTGTTTAGGGTTTTCAGTTGTTGATAACGATATTGACGATCTTTGGCGCTCGAGTAATCACCTTGGTCACTGTTGCGCCCTTAAGGGCCTCAACGATGGTCGGGTGCACGAGGGCCGAAATCTCCAACTGGGCATCCGTAATCAGTGGCGAGACCTCGATACGTTCCTTGATCTTGCCGTTGATCTGGATGACGGCAACAACCGCGTCGGCAATGAGAAGTGACTCATCAACCGTTGGCCAACCGACAAGGGCGACACAGGGCTTGTGACCCAAGCGCTCCCACATTTCCTCAGCCGTAAAGGGGGCAACGAGTGAGAGCATGATCGCAATTGCCTCAACGGCCTCACGCGCGGCTGGGTCTGCCGGTCCGCATCCCGAATCAATCGCCTTACGTGTGGCATTGACCAATTCCATGATGCGCGCGATCGCGACGTTGAATCGCAACGACTCCACAGCGAAACCAGCATCGTTGACTGCCTTATGTGTTGCTTTGCGCAATGAGACTTCTCCCAATGAGAAATCAACACCAGCGGCACTGGAGATATCTCCCGATAATCTCCATGCGCGGTTCAGAAATTTCACCGAACCCGATGGTGATACATCAGCCCAGTCGATGTCGTCCTCAGGTGGGCCAGCAAAGATCAACGAGAGGCGTACAGCATCGACTCCATGAGTCACCAATTCATCCGAGAGTTTCACGAGATTGCCACGGCTCTTGCTCATTGCCGAGCCGTCCATGACGACCATTCCTTGATTGAGCAAACGCGTAAAGGGCTCATCGAAACCGAGCATGTCCATGTCGTTCAACACCTTGGTAATGAAGCGCGCATAAAGAAGGTGCAAGATCGCATGGGTTACACCACCGACATATTGGTCGACCGGCAACCATGTGTCCACCTCATCACGGCTAAATGCTTGCGTGTGATCGGTCGAACTTGGGAAACGCAAGAAGTACCACGACGAATCCACGAAGGTGTCCATCGTGTCGGTATCGCGCTTGGCAGGTCCGGCACACTTTGGGCACGCAACATTAACCCAGTCAGCCGCTCCGCCCAGAGGGGACGTTCCCTTTGGCTTCAAATCCAACCCGGTTGCATTAGGCAATTTGAGAGGCAATTGATCAAGCGGGACAGCGACTTCACCGCACGAATCGCAATGAACAATAGGAATAGGTGTGCCCCAGTAACGTTGTCGTGAAATCAGCCAGTCGCGCAGGCGGTAATTTCGTGCGGCTTTACCGAGACCATCGTTCTCAAGTTGGGCGTTGATGAAGGCAATCGCCTCCTCCTTTGGCTTGCCGTTGAGGGGGCCAGAGTTGATTAAGGTGCCGTCCCCTGCCGTTGAAATTCCAGTGACAGATGGGTCTTCTTCACCCGTTTCGACAACAACGCGTACCTGCAAACCCATTGCTCGTGCAAAGTCCAAGTCACGTTGATCGTGTGCGGGCACAGCCATGATCGCGCCGGTGCCGTAATCAGCAAGCACATAATCACTTGCCCAGATTGGCAGCTTCTCCCCGTTTACGGGGTTGATTGCATATCGTTCAAGGAAGACACCGCTCTTTGGTCGATCTGTTGCAAGGCGGTCGATATCGCTGGCCAACTTGATCTGCTCAAGATACTCGTTGAACTTTTCCTCAACTGCAGTTCCCTTGGCAAGCTCTGCCGCTAATTCGCTATCGGCAGCGACAACGAAGAACGTTGCGCCGTACAAAGTGTCAGG
>JANXZB010000123.1 GCA_025355765.1 Actinomycetes bacterium | reverse complement strand
CAATCGCGGAAGGAAGTCGGCGAAATTCTTTTGGCAAGTGGAGTGCCGACAACTGTACTTCGTGCGGCCGTAATTATTGGTTCGGGATCCCTCTCCTTTGAAATGCTCCGGTATCTCACCGAGAGGCTCCCCATTATGGTTACGCCGCGTTGGGTTGATAGCCGAATTCAGCCAATCGCAGTTAGGGATGTCCTTCATTACTTGGTGAAGTCAGCAGAAATGCCGCCCGAAATCAGTCGTGGCTTCGATATTGGTGGCCCCGATGTATTGACGTACCGAGAAATGATGGTGGTCTATGCCCAAGTAGCTGGATTGAAGCCGCGTCGCATAATGTCTCTGCCATTCATGAGCCCCTCACTTTCAAGCCATTGGGTTGGGCTAATAACTCCTGTACCAAAGAGCATTGCACGACCCCTGATGGAAAGCCTTATAAACGAAGTTGTCTGCAAGGAAACTGACATAAAGAGATTCATTCCAGATCCTGAAGAGGGGCTCATCGATTTCCATCACGCGGTCGAGCTGGCACTTCAGAGAATCCAGGACGGCCGAGTTACAACACGGTGGGCTTCGGCTACACATGTGGGCGCACCGAGTGATCCTTTACCAAGTGATCCACACTGGGCCGGAGGCAGCTTGTACGTTGATGAACGCGAACGAATCGTCGACAGCACTCCTGAGCAACTATGGAAGATTATCGAAGGAATAGGCGGCGAGCATGGTTGGTACTCGTGGCGACTCGGATGGTGGACGCGCGGATTGCTTGATCGATTCGTCGGTGGGCCAGGGCTTCGTCGTGGCCGTCGACATCCTGACCACCTAATAGTTGGCGACGCCCTTGATTGGTGGCGCGTAGAGGAACTCGAAGAAGGTCATCTACTTCGGTTGCGCGCCGAAATGAGGCTGCCGGGCTTGGCTTGGCTCGAACTAATCGTCGATAAAAACGCCGAAGGCAGAACGCTCTTTAGGCAACGCGCGCTTTTCCACCCCCGAGGACCTGCGGGCGGGTTGTACTGGACGATGATCAAACCATTCCATGGACTGGTATTTGGCGGAATGCAACGCAACATTGCCCTAGCCGCGAAACACTCCTCGGCAGAGTCGCAGTGAAGCTGGTAATACTAATTATTTTTAGCTAGTACGAATTCTGTGACAATTCAACGATTGCGGTCACAAGGGCTATCAGGGCCATTGCTGAAGCACCTAGCCAGATGGTGCGACTTTCCTTCTTTGAATCTCGCGCGTTTGTGGCCCATTCTGACTCCGTTAATGCCTCCTGTATTTCCTTGGGCATCTCGTGAACAACTGCCACGCCGCCTTTTGCCGACTTTGTGCGCCATGTCTCCACCTGATTGTAGAACTTCTCCCCGGCCAATTCCAGCGCTTTAATTTCAGAATTAAGATAGAAAATTCTCGCAATGCAGAGAGCCAAAATCAAAGCCACAAAAATCGTTGCGTAGATCATGTTACGAGAATAGAACTCGTCCGCCTGCTATCGCAAGGCGATTGAGTGTGATTCGCTACCAGGTTTGAGTCTTATTCACCAACGCTAGATATCGTTCCATAACAACTGGGGCATGCTTGCTCTCCACGCATTCCATAGATGCGGCGCTCCAGTGCGGCTGCGATCCGTGCAAAGCCCATGCAATCTGCTTGGCGGCGCCATCAGCCACATACTCTCCCGCTTGCGGAATATAAACGGGTTTGCCGAAAAGAGAAGACGCAATCGGTGCAATCGCAGGATTCTTGGCCGCTCCGCCGATGAGAAGAATCCTGGCGACTTCGACTCCTTCAGCTTCAAGTTGCGAGACTGCATCAACGAGGCCACAGAGCATGCCTTCTACCATTGCACGCGCGATATTTTCTGGGCTGGAATTGGAAAGCGTCAGCCCTGTAAGCGTCCCGGTTGCCTCGGGCCGATCCGGTGTTCGCTCCCCTTCAAAATATGGAAGCAATGTCAACCCATCCGCGCCTGGTTCTGCTTGAAGTGCTCGCTCACCAAACTCGTTGAGCGTGAAACCCAAGATCTTCGCGCCGGCGTCAAGGATTCGAGCGGCATTGAGAGTGCAGACCAAGGGGAGGTAATTGCCGCTGGCATCGTCAAAGCCTGCAACGTAGCCACGACCATCGTGCGTTGGCGTTTTTGATACTGAAAATGCCGTGCCCGAAGTCCCAAGCGATACGACGACATCCCCAGCATGAGCTCCCACACCTAGAGCGGCACCGGCGTTATCCCCGCAACCAACACCTATGGCAACTCCAGAAGGGGTCCTACCTGCAATTTCGAAAGGACCCAAGATTCTCGGCAGAACTATTTCGCGATCGCTTTTCAAAGCAAGAGCCAAGATGTCTCGACGGTATTCCGATGCAACGGGGTCAAAGTAACCCGTGCCCGATGCATCTGAGCGATCAGTAAATAGATCAGATAAGTCGTTCGAGCCGGAGAGTTTCCAAGAGAGCCAATCGTGAGGCAGTGCAATCGCAGCGACCTTGTCGGCATTGAACGGTTCATGATCGGCCAGCCACCGAACTTTGCTGGCCGTGAAGGCCGCAACTAACCGACTTCCAACGGCATCGGAAATCGCTTGGCCATCATGGAGCAGCTTGTATTCCTCATTTAGATCACTGGCCGCTTGGGCCGAACGGGTGTCGTTCCACAGCAGAGCGGGACGAATTACGTCGCCCTCAATGTCGAGTACAACCATCCCATGCTGCTGCCCGCCAATGGATATTCCGGAGACATCGTCCAAACCTCCGGCAGAACTGATTGCCTCTTGCAGGGCAATCCACCATTCATTGGGGTCAACTTCGGCGCTTGCAGGGTGGGCTGCCCGGCCCGCACGGACGAATTCGCCAGTGAGGGCATCGCGTATTACAACTTTCACCGATTGAGTCGAGGAATCAACACCCGCGACTAGTACTCGATCGCTCGGCGATGTCATTCTTTCTCTTGAACCCCCATTAAATGTTCGATTGCGAGTTGATCGATCTTCTCGTAACCGTACCCACGCTCTCCTGCAGCTTCAACATCAATGGAATCCAATTCAATGTCCTTCCAACTCTCGCCGGATGAAAGAGTGGGAATCTCGAGTTGGTCGATATGAGAATCAACCATCGCTGCCTTAACTCTGGGGTCATTGCGGAATGCTAGCGCGCGCTCCTTTAGCAAGAGATAGGTGCGCATGTTTGCAGTGGCCGACTCCCACACACCTTTGTCATTTTCGGTACGGGCTGGCTTGTAATCAAAGTGTTTCGGACCTTGATAGTTGTAACGCTCAAGTAGATCAACCAAGAAGAAGGCTGACTTGAGATCGCCATGTCCAAAAACTAGGTCCTGATCGAATTTGGGGCCGTGTTGGCCATTCAAGTCGATGTGGAACAACTTGTTATGAAATAGTGCTTGCGAAATTCCGTGTACGAAGTTAAGTCCCGCCATCTGCTCGTGTCCAACTTCAGGATTTACCCCCACCATCTCGGGATGTTCCAACGAGTTGATGAAGGCGATGGCGTGTCCGATCGTCGGGAGGAAGATGTCTCCACGCGGTTCGTTCGGCTTTGGCTCGATAGCGAACTTAATGGAATATCCCCGGTCGATGACAAACTGTGAAAGTATGTTGAATCCTTCGCGGTAGCGTTCCAAAGCCACATATGCGTCCTTCGCTCCGTCTGATTCTGCGCCTTCACGTCCACCCCAAGCAACATAAATCTCCGCGCCTAGTTCAACGGCGAGATCGATGTTGCGCATTACTTTCATTAATGCAAAGCGACGGATATCGCGATCATTTGATGTTAACGCACCGTCTTTGAAGATGGGATGCGAGAAAAGATTTGTAGTAGCCATGGGGATTTTCATCCCAGTATCAGAAAGTGCCTTCTTGAAACGGACAATGTGAGCTTCGCGATCTGCCTCATTAGAACCAAAAGGAATCAGATCATCATCGTGAAATGTCACTCCGTATGCGCCGCGGGAAGCCAATTCCTGAACGGTCCGGACTGGATCTAGCGGAGCGCGTGTTGCATCTCCGAAAGGATCTCGGGCCTGCCATCCAACGGTCCATAATCCGAATGTGAATTTATCTTCGCGGGTTGGCGTAAGTGACATGTATTTTCCTTGAGAGAGAGTTTGTTGTTTGAATTGACAATTTACCCTATTATGGCGTAACTGTCAATGGCAGGCTTAAGAAAGGTAGGTAGGGATGCAAATCTCGCTGCTCCCCACGAATTCCGACCGCGGACGCAACCGCGAGGATCTGCGCGAACATAACCTTTCCGCAATTGCAGGGCTCCTTCATAAATTCGGAACCCTCTCCCGCGCCCAACTCACGTCGAGCACTGGCCTCAACCGAACCACAATCTCAAATTTAGTCTCTGAACTCAAAGACCTTGGTCTGGTCTACGAATCACAATCGGCCGGACCCACCGGTGTTGGCCGCCCAAGCGTCATGGTCTCACTTAGCCCAGATGTTGTCGCCTTCGCGGTCAACACTGCCTTGGACGCCACAACGGTCGGCGTCGTCAATCTCCTGGGTCAAGTTTTAGTGAAAGCGCGTCGACCTAATCCTGCAAATCTCACGCCTACGATGGCGGTTCAAATTGCCAACGATTTAATTATTCACTTGCGTGCAAAATTGGCCCCTGGCACGCGAATCATTGGAATCGGCGTGGCAATTCCAGGGCAAGTACGAGTGGCGGAAGGACTTGTGCGTTTTGCACCGGCCTTCAACTGGATCAATGCTCCTTTTGGTCCGATGCTTCATAAACTTTCAAATCTTCCAGTTTTTCTCGACAACGATGCAAGTCTGGGATGTTTGGCAGAGCGCACCGTTGGAAGTGCCAGAAAATTCTCAGACATCGTGTACCTTTTTGGTGGCACAAATGGCGTGGGAGGTGGAGTCGTCATCGATGGACTCCAACTAAGAGGCGCCTCCGGATACGCGAGCGAATTGGGCCATATACGTATTTCGGACTCGGAAAAAGAGGACTACTCAGGACTTGTTGGAACACTTGAATCAGCAGTGCGACGAGACAGATTACTGAAGGTGCTTGGATTGAAGATCGCCAACGAGGATGAACTCGAAACGGCTGTTCTGGCAACCAATTCACCTGAGGCAATCGCAGAGTTCCATTCTCAAATTGATGCCCTTGGAATCGGAGTTGCGAACCTAGTAAATATCTTCAACCCTCAGGTTGTTATACTCTCTGGATTCCTTGCATCGCTTTTCAAATTCGATCACGACCGACTGCTTGAGGAATTCAGGCGACATACTCTGGTCGCATCCCAAGAGGAAGTAGTTGTTACTCAAGGCAAATTGAATGCCAACTTACTCATGATTGGGGCTGCT
>JANXZB010000120.1 GCA_025355765.1 Actinomycetes bacterium | reverse complement strand
CGAGGGTTATCTGGTTGCACAGAAACCATTTACCGAAGCTGTCGGCCCTAGCTTTTGGGAGCGTTCATCATGAGCAGTGGCGAGAAAGTTGCTGGCACAGTCGCCAACTATGTAGACGAACGCACTGGCGCCGCAAAATGGCTGAAGAAGAATCTCACCAAGGTCTTTCCTGATCATTGGTCCTTCATGCTCGGGGAAATCGCGCTCTATTCCTTCATCATTCTCTTGCTCACGGGTGTCTTCTTAACTTTCTGGTTTGACCCGTCACAGCGCGACGTGATTTACCACGGTTCGTACATGCCGCTGAACGGCCTGCAGATGTCAGCCGCGTATGAATCCACATTGCATATCTCCTTTGACATTCGCGGTGGGCTATTGATGCGCCAGATTCACCACTGGGCCGCAATTCTCTTCATGGCCGCAATCGTCGCTCACATGCTCCGCGTTTTCTTCACCGGAGCCTTCCGCAAGCCTCGTGAGTTCAACTGGATCATCGGAATCGGTCTTCTAACACTCGGAATCGTTGAAGGCTTCCTGGGTTACTCGCTCCCAGATGATCTTCTCTCAGGCACCGGTATTCGAATTGCGCAGGCCATTATTCAGGCGATGCCAATCGTCGGCTCATACCTCTCATTCTTTGCCTTCGGTGGAGCATTCCCCGGAACTGCTTTCATTCCGCGAATCTTCACAGTTCACGTTCTGTTGCTGCCAGGAATCTTCTTAGCTCTCATCACGGCACACTTGATGTTGGTGTGGTACCAGAAGCACACTCAATATCCAGGCCCTGGCCGCACTGAAAAAAATGTCGTCGGTTTTCCATTCATGCCGGTGTACATGGCCAAAGCCGGCGGATTCTTCTTCGTTGTCTTCGGAGTGACCGCATTTCTTGGTGCAGTGGCATCGATCAACCCGATTTGGTACTACGGACCGTACACACCAACACAGATTTCAGCCGGCTCTCAGCCCGACTGGTACATGGGCTGGCTTGATGGGCTTGTTCGTATGGCTCCGGCTCTGGAGACGCACGCTTTCCATCACACGATCTCTTGGAACATCCTCATCCCAGGTGTCATCGTTCCCGGAATTTTCTTCACCTTCCTTGCCCTCTATCCGTTCATCGAAAGTTGGATGACCAACGATAAACGCGAGCACCATCTCCTTGATCGTCCACGAAATGCGCCGAACCGCACTGCTCTGGGTGCTTTTGGAATCACTTTCATGATGGTGACCTTGCTCAACGGCGGCAACGACTTGATCGCAACCCACTTCGCGCTCTCTATTAGTCAGATTACGTGGATGAGTCGCATTGCGGTCCTCGTCCTGCCTCCACTGGCTTTTGTGATCACCAAGAGACTCTGTCTCTCCCTTCAAAGATCAGATCGAGATCTCGTCCTCCACGGCAAGGAGACGGGCCGTCTGGTGCGTCTGCCGCATGGCGAGTTCGTCGAGGTCCATGAACCACTCTCCGATGAGGAAGCGTGGTCACTGACTCAGCATGAGCAGTTGCCTGCACTCGAGTTCAAGGACACCGATGAGCACGGGGTACGTCGCCCCGGCGGGTTGATGAACAAGTTCCGCGTCAAGGTAAGCCGAGCCAATGCAGAGGCAATCGCCAAGCCAGATACCGATGATCTCAAGGAGATCGAGCACCACTAACCAGCGATACGAGCTCGGGCAAGACTTGGGGCTGCTCTAAACAACGAAATTGAGTGGACGAAGGTTCAACTCATTTCATAACAATAGAGATATCGGTCTGTACTAGTGCCAGCACTCTTTTGCAGGTACCGTTTTTCGCATGAACGCTTCCCTCAAGAAATCATCCCTCGTCATCACCACTGCCCTATTGGCTCTGGCCGTCCTTGCAGCACCCATGGCCATGGCTGCATCTAGGACTGCTGCCAACTCCCCCGGCAAGCCTTGCCCGAAAGTGGGCACCGCTTCCAAATCTGGCACCGTATCAATGAAGTGTGTGAAGAGCGGAAAGAAATTGATCTGGCAGCTCGTGAAAACCGCAAAGCCTGCCCCGACAAAAGCACCAAGCACACCCAAGGCCACGCCGAGTTCAACACCAACGATGACATTGATTCCAAGTCAAAGCGCATACGACATAACGGTGGCATCGAGTCAATGGAACTTTGCCTTCACATATTTTGTGGACGGCAGCAAGACCGCACTTCATAGCGCTCCGGGAGATTCGTCAGTCTTGTATGTGCCAGAAGGCGAACTTGTGCACTTCACATTGACTTCGGCTGATACGACACACGGCTTCTGGGTTCCTGGTCTTTCCATTGATAACAGTATGGATCCCGGCGTCACCGGACACCTAGATTTCACCGCAAGCAAAACCGGTACCTTCCCGGGGCGATGCAATGTCTCCAGTTGTGGTCGTGGCCATGCCGGCATGGCATTCACGGTGAAGGTTGTCAGCGCGGAAGACTACGTCAAGTACGTATCCTCTCTCAAGTAGGGGTTTGTGGGGCGGCTAAGATCGCCACATGACATACGAACTCAGAGATATCAGTGGATCAGTCGTCGTTATAACTGGCGCAACAGCGGGGATGGGTGCGGCGACCGCGCGCGAATTAGTCCACATGGGAGCCAAAGTCGTTCTCAACGCACGCAATGAAAGCCGTCTTGAAGAACTGGTTCTAGAACTGGGATTTGAGAATGCCGTATTCGTTGCAGGAGATTGCGCAGATCCGCAGATTGCTCGACTCATTGCCGCCGAAGCCAACGAACGCTTCGGAACGATCGATGCCATCGTTGCGAACGCCGGAATTGGAATGTACGGATCAATACTGGACTTCAGCGACGATGAAGTAAATCGCATGATGCGTACCAACTTCGAGGGCACCGTTCATGTTATTCGCGCAAGTTTGCCGACAATGCTTGAAAAAGGAGAAGGCGACGTCATCATCGTCTCCTCAGTAGCCGGTTTTCGAAGCGGCGCCGATGAAGCGATCTATGCCGGCACAAAGCATGCTCAGGTCGGGCTAGCAGGCGGCCTGGACCGCGAACTGCGTCAAAAGGGCGTCCGGGTTGCCCTGGTGTGTCCGGCTGGAACTGAAACCGAGTTTGCGATCGGCACAGGACGTACCGCTGGGGATCCGGCGCTCTCTGATTACCTTCGTCCAGAAGACGTGGCTTTCCAAATCACTACGATTCTGCGCCAACCACGAAGCGTTCGGACTCACATCTGGACGCTCTGGTCTATGAACCAGCAATCTTAATCAAAAACTAATGAGCAGAGGGTGTCTTAACCGGGTGTTCGTACTCAGTAACAAATCCAATAACGCTCATCAAAAGTCCGCCGACACCGATGAAGGTTAACCACCATCCGATAATGAGCCCCAACCCGGCTATGCAGGCGAAAGCAGCGACTGGCAATGGCCACCAAGAGTGAGGGCTGAAGAAACCAAGCTCCCCTGCGCCGTCTGAAATCTCACCGACTTCATTGTCTTCTGGAAGCACATGCGGAATCCGACGATTTGAATACCACATGTAAAAACCGACCAGACCAGCAAGTCCGCCACTAAGCGTCAGCGCGGTGATGCCAACAGCTTCGCCACCAACGAAGTAATAACTAGCGGCTAGTAGAAAATAGAAGAACGCTAATCCGAGAAATAGGCGAAATGAGGCTTTCATTTAAATTAATGCCCCTCTGTTTTTATGTGCGGATGGTGCAGGTCAAAGGCCGGACGCTCACTTCGAATGCGTGGCATAGAAGTGAAGTTGTGTCGAGGTGGCGGACAAGACGTCGCCCACTCAAGGGATGCTCCGTAGCCCCATGGGTCATCCACGTTGACCATAGGTGACTTGCGGGTGATCCAGACGTTGATGGCAAAGGGAATCATCGATGCCGCTAGTAGCGCCGCACCGGCGGTGGAAACCTCATTCATGAATGTGAAGCCATCGGTTGGCAGGTAGTCCGCGTAGCGACGAGGGAAGCCCTTGATGCCCAACCAGTGCTGGATGAGGAAGGTGAGATGGAAACCAAAGAAAGTCATCCAGAAGTGGATCTTGCCCAATCGCTCGTTGAGCATGCGGCCCGTCATCTTCGGCCACCAGAAGTAGAAACCGCCGAACATCGCGAAGACCACTGTGCCAAAGAGCACGTAGTGGAAATGGGCGACAACGAAGTAAGAAGCAGAGACTGCGAAATCCAGAGGAGGTGATGCGAGGATGATTCCAGTCAAACCTCCGAAGAGGAAGGTGATGAGGAATCCAATAATCCATAACATCGGTGTCTCAAAAGTAATTGAGCCCCGCCACATTGTGCCGATCCAGTTAAAGAACTTCACGCCTGTTGGAACGCCGATGAGAAATGTCATGAACGAGAAGAACGGCAATAGAACTTGTCCCGTTGCAAAGAGGTGATGTGCCCATACTGAAACTGAAAGGGCTGAGATCGCGATTGTTGCGGCGATCAAACCCTTGTAACCGAAGATTGGCTTGCGACTGAATACAGGAAGAATTTCGGTTGCAATTCCAAAGAATGGCAGCGCCAGAATATAAACCTCGGGGTGGCCAAAGAACCAGAAGAGATGTTGCCACAGCATAGCTCCGCCGTTTGCCGGATCAAATATGTGAGAGCCAAATAATCGATCCGACTCCAGACCGAGGAACGCAGCAGCCAGTGGTGGGAAAGCAAGTAGAACAAGAATCGATGTCAGCAGAACATTCCAGCTGAAGATCGACATTCTAAACATCGTCATGCCAGGTGCACGCATCGTGAAGATCGTCGTAATGAAGTTAACGCCACTGAGAATTGTGCCAAGGCCACCAAGGGCCAGACCCATTACCCAGAGGTCGCCTCCGATTCCAGGTGAGAACTGCGAATTAGAAAGTGGCGCGTAAGCAGTCCAACCAAAGGATGCTGCTCCCCCGGGACTTAAGAAACCGGCAAATGCCATGGTGCCACCGAATAGGTAGAGCCAGTAGGACATCATGTTCAATCGAGGGAATGCAACGTCAGCTGCACCGATCTGCAGCGGCATGATGACGTTGGCAAAGCCCACGAAAAGAGGCGTCGCAAACATCAATAGCATGATCGTGCCGTGCATCGTGAAAATCTGGTTGTACTGCTCGTTGCTGAAGAACTGCAAGCCTGGGCGCGTCAATTCTGCCCGCAGCATCAGAGCAAGCAACCCGCCAATGAGGAACCAAGAAAACGAGGTGATCAGGTACATGTAGCCGATCGTCTTGTGATCTGTTGAGGTTATCCACTTAACGAACTGGCTACCTTTTTTAGATGGTCGGACTGGAGCGGTCGTGACTGAGGTACGGGGTGGATGTGCAACTGTTGTCATGACTGGCTCGCCTTCAACGAATTGATGTAATCCTGATATTGCGCAGGGGTAACAACCCGTGCGGTGAATTGCATTAACGAGTGGTCGCGTCCGCAGAGAATGTTGCATCGACCCGGGTAATCGCCGAGTTTGTTCGCCGTGAATTCCAGATGGTTTGTCACACCCGGAAGATTCTGCATCTGAATCATGAATGCAGGAATCCAGAATCCGTGATCAACATCGCTCGAGGTCAGAGTGAAACGAACACGCTCTCCTTGAGGTATGTACAAGATCGGACGCTGTTGCGGCGTGCCAGTAATAGTTGCGTTTGAACCGGTTCCAGCTTCGGGATAAGTGAACTGCCATGACCATTGAATTCCGTTGACGGTGATGTCATGCATCACTCCAACCGATGACTTATTAGTGATACGCGACTCATCTCGCGCTGTGTATGCAAAGAGAACCGCCACGATAATGAACGGAATGATCGTATAAGCGACCTCAATAGGGATGTGGTACTGACTCTGCTTAGGAAATTCGTCATTCTTCTTGCGATGGAAGATCGCAGCCCACAAGATCAGGCCAGCAGTGAAGACACCGACTATTCCTGCGGTGATCCACGCTCCCTGCCACAGCGGAAGGGACGTGTCATTGACACTGGAAAGGCCTTCCTTGTACCCCAATCCTGAAACTTTGGCGCAAGAAGTCAGAACCAGAAGCAAAGGGGCAAGGAGGGCAAGTTTGAGTCCCTTGCGGGATCGACGAAGGCAGGGCTCCAAAGGCATGGGCAAAGGATAGTGGGGCATTTCATGCCGATTGGTCAGTGGGGGTAGCCTTCATCAGGTGGCTCATCTCACAGGCAACTTTCTCTCCGAATCCCCTCTCTCGCCCAAGGCGCGCGAGGCACTTGGCGACGCGATCGAACAAGGGTGGGCCGACCCACGCAAGCTGGCCCATTCGGCAGCCAGGGCAAGGCTTCTGCACGAAAGCGCCATGGCCTCCCTTGCTGAGAATTTACGGCTAAGGCCCGATGAGATCGAGATTCTGGGTGAGCCCTCTCTGGGACATTTCTATTCCATCGCCGGACTGCTTGGACCCAAGGAGGCTCTGGTCTACTCAAAAGTGGACCGAAAAGAAGTCATCGCAATTGCCCGAGACCACCAAAGCAGTTTCGCCTTGGGCGTGGATTCTTCGGGGCGAATCGCGGCTGCGGATTTGAAGGTCTACAAAGAAAGAATAGGCGTCTTCGCTTTACAGATAGCCAACGGTGAAACCGGGGTCATTCAAGACATCGAGGCTCTCATTGCCAATTCAGGGGGCCTTCGCATCGCCGCAGATTTCTCTTCGGCCGGCACCTGGGTGCCGCTACCGTCACGTTGGGATAGTGCTTTCTTTGATGCTCGAGCCTGGCAAGGCCCGCAAGGGGTGGGTGTCCTGGCCATGCATACCGGGGCCAGATGGAAGAACCCACTGCCTCATCTTGGAAATACCCGAACCCCGCAATCAGCCTCGTTGCCTCTCACCATCGCCGCTGCCGTTGCACTTGAAGAATGGTTGGAAAGCCAGAAGGCGGAGAACACCCGCCTTCGCACCCTCAGCACCGACCTGCGCGAACAGGTTTCCGCATCAATCGAGGATTGCGATATCGCGGGAGATCTTGCCCAATCACTTCCCCACATAACCTCATTTTCATTTCTCTATGTCGAGGGAGAAGAGTTGCTTCGACGATTGGATGCCGCCGGGTTCGCGGTTGATTCAGGCTCGGCCTGCACAGCCGAGGATCTCCAGCCGAGTCACGTATTGGCAGAGATGGGCGTACTCACGCATGGAAATATCCGCATTACCCTGCATCGTGATGCCACCGCTGCGCACGTAACTAAATTGGCAGAGGCCATAAAAGTTGCCGTGAAAGATTTGCGCTTGCCGTGAAGGAATTGAACTGTCTCGGAATGAAATGCCCTTTGCCAATCATTGCCATTGGCAAAGAGATCAGATCGATTAATCCCGGTGAAACTATTCGACTTCTCTCAGATGATCCAGCCAGCGAATTGGATCTTCGAGCTTGGGCACGTATGACCGGAAATCAAGTCGACGTTAAAAGCCCAAACGAGTTTTTAGTCACCAAATCCAAAGTGGACTAAGTGCTCGGCAACGTCATTTGCCGCAGCATCGCCAAAAGCCTCTCTAAAACGTGCCAGGAATTCATCCCTGGTGAATCTATATTCCTGCGTTCCTTTTGTTTCGATGACATAGGTCGCCAACATTGAACCCATTTGTGCGCATCTTTCATGGCCGAGGCCCCAGGCAAGACCGGCAATAAAACCAGATCTAAACGAGTCACCAACTCCGGTGGGATCGACTTTTCTTTTTTCTTGGGCAGTACCGACGTTGATAGTCGCTTTGCCCTTCTCTTCAACTCGTGCGCCCTGCGAACCTAGCGTCACCACTCGTACTTCGACGCGATCGAGAATTTCTGCCTCAGTCCATCCGGTCTTCTGACATGCAAGTGCCAATTCATATTCGTTCATGAATAGGTAGGCGGCACCCTCGATGAGATTCTTGATATCAGCGCCATCCATCCGAGCCATCTGCTGTGATGGATCAGCCGCAAAACGAATCCCTTGTTCTCGCGCGATCTCTGAGTGTCGCAACATCGCCTCTGGATCATCAGGGGAAATCACCAACAAATCTAATTTGCCCGTCTTGTCCATAATCGGTTGGAGTTCAATATCTCGAGCCTCACTCATCGCACCAGGAAAAAATGATGCGATCTGATTGAGTTCAGTGTCAGTTGTGACCATATACAAAGCGGTATGCAACGTTTCAGAAACTAGAACGTGAGAGGTATCGACTCCATGACGAGTAAGCCAGGCTTCATAGTCTTCCCAGTCTTTTCCGACCGCCGAAATAAGAATCGGGTTAAGCCCCAGAACCCCCATGCCGAAAGCAATGTTTGCTGCACATCCTCCGCGTCGGATATCTAATCCGTCGACCAGAAATGAGAGTGACACCTTCTCAAGAGAGTCGGCAACGAGAGAATCGGTGAACTTTCCGGGAAAGGTCATTAAGTGATCGCGACCAACCGAACCAGCAACACCTATTCTCATTGGTGCCTAAATTTTCGCAGAAGTTTTAGGTTGCGCGAATTAATGGAATGAATCTCCACAGGCGCAAGAACCTCCGGCGTTGGGGTTATCAATAGTGAACCCCTGCTTCTCGATCGTGTCGACGAAATCGACCGTCGCACCAGCAAGGTACGGGTCGCTCATCTTGTCGATGACAACCTTGACGGAGCCAAAAACGTGGGTGATATCCCCGTCCTGATTCCGGTCATCGAAGTAGAGCTGGTATCGAAGACCTGAGCACCCGCCTGGTTGTACGGCAACACGCAGGGCTAAATCATCGCGTCCCTCTTGGACCAACAGTGCGGCGACTTTGCCTGCAGCAGCATCGGTGAGAAGAATCGTCGTGGCTGGACTCTGGGTATCTGTGCTCATGTAATCTCTCCTTAGTAACGTGCAAGGATAAGCCTACTCGCACGAAAGCCTAGAAGCGGACAGAATATGACCATGGCATTGACAGATCTGCTACTCCTTGGGCGTGAATCCGACCTTGAGAGCGAACGGGGAGTCTCCTGTACCGGCGAGCTTCCCTCGCCCAGTGACCCGTCACTTGTCGAGCGGGCACAGAAGGCTCGAGCAGCCCTTGGCGATCGAGCCCTCATCCTCGGCCACCATTACCAAAGAGATGAAGTCATTGCCTTTGCAGATATCACCGGCGACTCCTTCAAACTTGCGCAAGCAGCTGCTGCCTCCCCCACTGCCGAATACATTATTTTCTGCGGCGTTCACTTTATGGCCGAGAGTGCCGACATCCTCACATCGGTTGAACAGAAGGTAATCCTTCCCGATCTTGCAGCGGGCTGTTCGATGGCCGACATGGCAACTGCCAGCCAAGTTGATGAATGTTGGAAAGTACTGACAGACCTCGGCCTGGCCGATGCGACTATCCCCGTGACCTACATGAATTCATCTGCCGCAATCAAATCTTTCACGGGAAAAAACGGCGGAACAGTGTGCACATCTTCAAATGCCAAGCGGGCAATGACGTGGGCCCTCGAGCAGGGCGAGAAGGTCCTCTTTCTTCCAGACCAACACCTGGGCAGAAACACCGCGGTGCTGGGACTTGGATTAACTCTCGAGGACTGCGTTCTCTGGAATCCCTGGAAACCAATGGGCGGCCTTACCGAAAATGAAATCCGCCAGGCAAAGATCATTCTCTGGCGCGGACATTGTTCCGTCCATGGCCGATTCTCTCTCGATAGCGTGAAGGAAGTACGCGAGCGAATTTCGGGAGTCAAAGTATTAGTGCATCCAGAATGTCAGCATGAAGTGGTTGCGGCCGCCGATGTAGTCGGCTCTACCGAAATGATCATCAAGACAATTGAGGCTGCTCCTGTGGGATCGGCCTGGGCAATCGGAACCGAATTGAACTTGGTCTCGCGCTTGGCTAAGGCCCATCCGGACAAAAGCGTCGTCTTTCTCGACAAAACCGTCTGCTACTGCTCGACCATGAATCGAATCGACCTGCCCCACCTTGTCTGGGTCATGGAATCTCTCGTAAACGGCCATCTGGTCAACCAGATCCAAGTCCAGCCAGAGGTAGCCAAATACTCCAAGATCGCCCTGGAGCGCATGCTCGCATTACCGTAATTCACAGGCGGGCTCTATAGTCGCCCACATGAGTACACCAGAAAACAAGGGACGCCCCACCCCGAAGCGCAAAGACGCCGAAGCCAAACGCGTAGTCAATTCTCTCGCCCCGGCTAAAAATAAGGCCGAGCGGACACAACAGAAGGCCCAGGTCCGCGAACAGCGTGCCCATACTCGAGCCGCATACATGCGCGGCGAAGAGGGTGCACTGCCTGCCCGTGATCGCGGTCCAGTGCGTCGCTTTGTTCGAGACACCGTGGATGCGCGTCGTTCCGTTGGCGAATTCTTCCTACCCATGTTGTTCGTAGTCTTGGTTGTATCTCGCATGCCTAAGTTGCAGGTCGTTGCTGTCCTATTGATGTACTTCATCATGCTTAGCGCGATCGTCGACTGGTTCCTTCTGACTCGTCGAATCAAGAGCGAAGTTGCGACACGATTCCCTGAAGCACCTACCAAGGGTCTGGGCATGTACGCATGGACACGATCGACACAACTTCGCAGATTGCGCGCGCCAAAACCACAAATGGTTCCTGGAAAAAAGAAGCCTTAAGGTCTTGGATTTGGGCTCTCGTTAAGGGACGGATCGGTTTCAGGAAGCATTCCTAATACTCGATCTATTGCCCGCATGGTCTCGGGAGCAAGTTTCACACCAGATGCTTTGACGTTCTCCTTCACCTGTGCCGGCTTTGTCGCTCCCATAATGGCCGAGGAGACATTCTTGTTCTGGAGTACCCAAGCAACCGCAAGCTGAGCAAGGGTCAGACCTGCTTCGTTAGCTATCGGCTTCAAATCCGCCACAGCGTTGAGGACGTCATCGCCCAACCAACGCGAAATCATTTCGGCACCGTTCTTCTTATCGGTGGCCCTCGATCCAGCAGGTGCCCTCTTCCCGGCTTTGTACTTTCCGGTAAGGACTCCTTGCGCAATCGGTGACCAGACAATTTGGCCAATCCCCTCGCGAAGCGACATCGGTACAACTTCTTGCTCTATTACCCTCCAGAGCATTGAGTACTGCGGCTGATTTGATACGAATCTGTTGTAGCCGTGCGCGTCTTGAATCTTAAGAGCGGCTTCGATTTCACTTGCTTTCCATTCTGATGTGCCGATGTAGTGCACTTTGCCTTGACGGATGAGGTCATCGAAGGCGCTAAGGGTTTCTTCAAGCGGAGTCTCATAATCGAATCGATGGGCTTGGTAGAGATCAATGCGGTCTGTGCCAAGTCTTTTGAGTGATGCGTGGCAAGATTCCATAATGTGCTTACGTGATAGTCCTCGATCGTTCTTGCCGGGACCGGTTGGCCAGTAGACCTTAGTGAAAAGTTCATAGGACTCACGGCGAACGCCCTTAAGTGCCTTGCCCAGTACCGTCTCGGCTTTGGTCTGGGCATAGACATCGGCGGTATCGAATGTGGTAATCCCCTGGTCGAGGGCTGTCTTCACGCAGGCAATTGCGCTGGCCTGTTCTACCTGAGATCCGTGCGTTATCCAGTTGCCATAGGAAATCTCGGATATGTACATGCCTGAACTACCTAATCGACGGTATTCCATGGATTTGCTCCTCAAAGCGTGCCGTGTTGCTTAGTACTGGCGGTTGTGGTTTGGTGTGCCTACAACTTAATATGTTCTTGCGCCCAGGGGAAGTCCGGTGAAAGTCCGGCGCTGACCCGCAACCGTAAAGCAGTGATCTACTGCTAAGTCGGATTACCTGGCCAAGGGCTCGAAATCGACACCACCCGCCGAGGTTTGCGGGGCGATAAGTCCAAACAGGAATGTTTGCGCAGATTGCCAAGTCGTTCGAGATCACTTCGAACGGCTATTTTATTGCGTAAGCGTTTTTCAAGGTCCGCCCTGTGAGACTCCCTAAAGAGAGACTCATCAGTGAAGAATATATGCAAGCAATCAGTATTACTCGTGGCACTCGTCGCGATGCTTTCATCAATCCTTGTCCCTTCTGCCAGCGCCGCCGAAAAGGGATACCGCTACTGGGGTTACTTCCAAGCTGCCCCCGGCGCCAAAACTTGGACTACGGCCATGACGGGTCCGACAGTCCCGATTGCCGACGGGTCAGTCGAGGGTTGGGCATTCACATTTAGCAGCGACAGCATTCCTGATGCCGCTACCCCGCGTCTGGCTCCGAATTTTTCGCGCATCTGCGGACTAGTGAAGACGGTCCCGGCAGGCAAGAAAAGAATCGGGCTTGTCGTTGACTTCGGAAGCGCATTCCTGCGGCCCAAGGGTGAATCAATGCCACGCAACTTCACCAAGTGCGTAGTCGTAGACAAGAACGCAGTCGGCGTGGATGTGCTTTCACAAGTAGTGAAGGTGCGCACGGAAGGATCTGGGTTCATCTGTGCATTCAGCAATTACCCGGCCAAAGAGTGCGGTGCTGAGGTAACAACCCCGACTGCTCTCATCCCAAAGAAATAGTTCCTTACTTGAATCGCGTACTACACCCACTGGCCTGGTGGATGTGGGCTGGGGCCATTGCAATCGGTATTGCAAAAGCCAGCTCCGTTCTGCTTGCACTTTTGACAGTGGGTGTAGTTGCGATCGTCGTACGTACTAAATCAGAAAATGCACCCTGGGCTAGAAGTTTTCAATGGTCCTTAAAGATCGGAATCTGGGTAATTGCAATACGGACTTTCACCGGAATTCTGATCGGCGTTCCCAGCGCCGGAAGAACCCTCTTCACGATTCCTCAAATTCCGCTACCGACGTGGATGCCGGGAATTCGAATCGGCGGAGTCGTTACGGCAGAGCGCCTCATCGCTACGGCGCATGACGGAATAATGCTGGCCGCAATCATCGCATTGCTAGGAGCGGCGGCCTCGCTGGCTAGCCCACATCGCCTCCTTCGCTCATTGCCAGTCATGGTCTATGAATTCGGGGTAGCAGTTGTCATTGCCACCTCGGTTCTCCCCCAACTAGTAACGAGCTCTGCACGAATTCGTGAAGCGCAGAGACTGCGCGGGCAGAACAATCGCGGCCTTCAAGGTTGGCGTCGGTTAGCACTTCCGCTACTTGAAGACGCCTTGGCTCGTTCTCTGGATCTAGCAGCGGCGATGGATGCACGCGGATATGGGTTTAGCCGTAAGCGTTCGAAGTATCGTGCGAATTCTTGGCGAATCGCCGAATACATACTGTGCGTAAGCGCGGTCGTCGCGGTCTTATACCCATTCCTGGCAGTAGCGATCGCGGTCATCGCTCTCGTGGCGGTGCCCTCACAGAAGGTCATTGCGCAAGAAGTTGAGGTGATCGCATGATCGCCTTCACTGGAGTCTCGTTAATTTATCCCACGTCAACAAAAACAATTCTTGAAGATCTCACTTTCACGGTGGCTGAAGGTGAACTTGTACTTGTTATGGGTTCGACTGGAAGTGGCAAGTCATCGCTTCTCCGTCTTGTAAATGGTCTGGTTCCGCATCACACAGGAGGCATTCTTGCGGGCGATATAAGCATTAACGGAATCTCCACTCGTGAGGTAAAACCAGGCGGCTTTGCCCATCTTGTGGGAATTGTCGGTCAGAATCCGCTGAATGGTTTCGTCACAGATATTGTCGAAGAAGAACTTGCTTTCGGGATGGAAACGCTCAACATCGCCCCTGATGTCATGCGAAAACGCGTCGAAGAAGTGCTTGACTTGCTCAGTCTGGCCCATCTTCGAAGTAGGTCCATCGCGACCCTTAGCGGTGGGGAACAACAGCGCGTTGCAATCGGTAGCGCACTCGTTATGCATCCAAAAATTCTGGTTCTCGATGAGCCCACTAGCGCACTCGACCCCATTGCCGCGGAGGAAGTCCTTTCTATAATCCATCGCCTTGTCCATGATTTAGGTCTTACGGTCATCATTTCCGAACACAAGCTTGAACGCGTTATCCAGTTCGCAGATCGAATCATCCACATCAAGGGCGATGGCCGAACTCTGATCGGCACCCCTCAAGAGGTTCTGAAGTCTTCAGACATCGCGCCTCCAATTATCGAACTTGCGCGTGCTTTGAATTTGCCAGATATAAGTCTGAGCGTTCGTGACATGCGACGGGTTACCGAGAATCTTCGCGGCGAACTCAGCAAGATCGAGATTCCCCCAGTTCCAAGGAAAACTCACGCTACCCCAGGGGTTGTCATCATTGACAAGGTCTCCCATTCGTACGGAGCGACCCCCGCCCTGAGAGAAATCTCCTTGACAATGAGCGCCGGGGAGATTGTCGCAATCATGGGCCGCAATGGCGCGGGAAAGAGTTCTCTTTTGCGCAGCATTGCCGGAATACTCAAAGTGAGCCGCGGCGGAATAACGGTCTGTGAAATCAATCCATTTAACCTGCAGGGCAATGACAGAACCAAAACCATCGGATTCATTCCACAAGAACCAAGTGACCTTCTCTATGGACAGAGCGTCCTTGCCGAATGTCGCGCTGCCGATGGGGACAACAAGATTATGGAGGGAGAAACCTTCGCGCTGCTGGAGAAATTGGTGCCAGGGATTTCGGGTCAGACGCACCCCAGGGATCTTTCCGAAGGTCAGCGTCTGGCGCTTGCTTTGAGCGTCGTTCTTTCTGCAAAACCAAAAGTCTTGATTCTGGATGAACCCACGCGAGGATTGGATTACGCTGCGAAGAATTCACTCATTGCAACCCTGCGAGAATTCGCCGCCACAGGCTGCACAATCCTGGTGGCCACCCACGATGTCGAATTGGTTGCGGAACTTGCGACCAGGACAATTTTCATCGCCGATGGTGATGTGGTGGCGGATGGCCCGACCATTGACGTACTTCTCTCCTCTCCCTCTTTTGCTCCGCAAGTTGCAAAGATCATGTCCCCCGCACCTTGGCTCACGGTCAAGGATGTCGTAGCCGCGATATTCACCACACGATGAAAACAACCGCAGGCATTTACACCTTCCGGGCCCGTTCGTTGATTGCCTTTGTCATTGCATCGATTATCAGCGCCTACTGTTTTCTCTGGCCCTTCTTCCTGGATGCCCACTCGTCTGCGCATCATCTGAACAATCAGATATTTTCATTGGTTGGCGTGCCAGTGGCATTAGTAGTCCTCATAGTCGAAATCAGCAATCAACGTCTCGACGCCAAATCCGTCGCACTGCTTGGCGTGCTCGCGGCTTTAACCGCTGCACTTCGCCCCATGGGTGCGGGCGCGGTGGGAATCGAACCCATGTGGTTCATTTTGATATTGAGCGCGCGCGTATTCGGTCCGGCCTTCGGATTCATACTGGGAATTTTGGCGATGTTTGTTTCCGCATTATTCACCGGAGGATTTGGCCCCTGGTTGGCCTACCAAATGTTCGCGGCCGGCTGGGTTGGGTTTGGTGCCGGACTGTTACCTCAGCGCCTAGGTAAGTTCCGCATCAGGGGCAGGGTTGAAGTTGCTTTTCTGGCCTTGTACGGAATCTTTGCGTCGATGCTATTTGGAGTGCTGATGGATTTGCAGTTCTGGCCCTGGGCCCTTGGTTCGAAGACTCAACTTTCATATGTTCCAGGAGCCAGCATCGCGACGAACGCACACAGATTTATAATTTATCATTTCGCCTCTTCTATGGCATGGGATGTGCCGCGCGCATTTGTCACTTTGGTGCTCACAATCATCACTGCGCCCGCTGTTCTCTTTGCGATGCGTCGAACTAAGCGGCGCGCCTCATTCCTTACGCCAATTGAGTTTCGCGCGAGCCGGTCAGCCTTTATCGAACGTGCGAAGGAACAAACGGGAGTTTGACCACTTCGACTTCGCAGTCTTTTCCACGTACGTCAATGAGGAGATGATCCCCCACCACGTATTTGGGAGAAATCAAAGCAAGGGCAATTCCTTCTTTTAATGTTGGAGAGAACGTCCCGCTGGTAACTGCGCCAACTGTTGCGCCGTCCATGCTCTTGACGACCATATGTGATCGAGGGATTCCCCGCCCCACGCATTTGAGCCCCTGTAATTTGCGAGAAGTTCCCTCGCTGCGTTCGATTCGAAGGACGTCAGAACCCGTGAAGTGCGGCTTATTCCAACCCACCGCCCAATTCGCATTTGCTTGTACTGGAGTGATGTCGACAGAGAGCTCGTGGCCGTGCAATGGATAACCCATTTCGGTTCTCAAAGTGTCACGTGCTCCCAGGCCACAGACGACACCGTCGAAGGGCTTCATTGCTTCAACAATGGCATTCCAAACTGGAAGGGCGCCTCTCCAAGATGGGAGGATTTCAAAACCGAGCTCGCCGGTATATCCAGTCCGACAGAGGATCACACTGACGTCGGCAATATTGACGTGGGCAAAACTCATGTAGTCCATATCTGTGTCAACGCCAAGAGTGCGCAGGACTTCACCGGACTTGGGGCCTTGCACCGCGATGACGCCAAAGTCTTCGTGCAGATTCACGATGTCAATTGTTGGATCGGCTAGGCCTCGCAGGGCGGCAACAACATCGGTCGTGTTCGAAGCATTGGGGACCAGAAAAAGATCCTCTGGACTGTTTCGATAGACGATGAGATCGTCAATCACCCCACCGTGAGAGTTGCAGAGCATTGTGTACTGGGCTTGCCCATCGGCTATTCGATTCAGATCATTTGTAACGGCCCCGTTTAGGAACTCAAGAGCGCCAGGGCCTTTCACTGAAGCCTTGCCTAGATGGGAGACGTCGAAGATCCCAACGCGTTCACGGACCGCGGCATGCTCAACAAGGGTGCCGGTATCCGGGTAGTCGATGGGCATAAGCCATCCCCCAAAATCCGCCATCTTGGCGCTACGGTCGACATGTTGTTGATGCAGAGGTGAATGTTTCATGACGTCAACCTATCGCCTAGGCTGTTGTTTTGAAATGAATGAAGAGGCAAAGGAGCCGTGGTGAAGGTAACTCTCGCAGATGGTCTGGCAAGCAAAGGAATTCTCGTAGTCGGGTTGGCTTTTGAACAAGGAAAAAAGGCCTCACTCGTTATCGAATCGGGAGATCTCGCCCTCGACACAAAACCGCTCTTAGCGATGCTCAAGACCATGGGTGCAACTGGCAAACCTGATGAAGTGATAAAGGTACCCACTGCAGGCTTCCAACTACTTGTTTTTACCGGCTTGGGTAAAGCATCACGCAAGTATGCTCACGAGGTTCTTCGCCGTTGCGCAGGCGCGGCGACGCGTTCGCTTGCCGGAAATGAGGCCGTCGCCTATTCGTTGCCCACTTCTGATCTGCATTCGGTCGCAGCAATCGCAGAGGGTGCAGTACTAGGTTCTTACCTCTTTGAAGAATTCAAAGGAAAGACGAAGGGTGATCAGAAGTCGCCTGTTACCTCGATCACAATCCACACCTCTTTCGCAAAGTCACCCGAAGCGAAATCGATCTCCTCGCGTGCCATCATCATTGGCGAGTACACATCGATGGTTCGTGATTTAGTGAACACCCCACCCAGCCACCTCCACCCCGTCTCTTTTGCCGAGACGATGAAAAAGGCGGTGGCGAAGGCCGGTGGCGAAAAAGCTGGTTTGAAAATTTCAATTCTCAATGAGAAGCAACTTAAGGCGCAAGGATTCGGCGGAATCATCGGAGTCGGTCAAGGATCAGCAGTTCCTCCTCGGCTCATTCATATCTCTTATGTCCCCAAGAAGGCAAAAAGAAAATTCGCTCTAGTTGGAAAAGGAATTACCTTCGACACGGGCGGTCTAAATCTCAAACCAGGACCCGGGATGGAGGCGATGAAATCGGACATGGGAGGAGCGGCAGCGATATGCGCGGCCACCTTGGCAATCGCGGCGTTGAAATTGCCGATTGCAATCCATGCGTGGGCACCCTTAGCCGAGAACATGGTGAGCGACACGGCTACACGGCCTGGAGATATTCATACGATGTATGGCGGCAAGACCGTTGAAGTCCTCAATCCTGACGCGGAAGGTCGTCTCATTCTTGCCGATGCCCTTGTAAAAGCGTGCGAAGAGAAAGATCTGGATGGAATCATCGATGTCGCCACACTCACCGGTGCCCAAGTCATTGCCCTCGGAACTCGGACAAGTGCTGTCATGACCAACAATGACGAGATTTCGCAGCAATTCCTCACCGCTGCCCAAGAAAGTGGCGAATCATTCTGGCCAATGCCTCTACCTGAAGATTTGCGAGCATCTCTTGACTCCCCGGTTGCTGACCTGGCGAATATCGGCGAGAAAATGGGAGGCATGCTTGTTGCCGGTCTCTTCCTTCGAGAGTTCGTCCCCAGCCAACTCCCATGGATCCATCTGGATATCGCAGGCCCTGCCTATAACGAAACCGGCGCCTTCGGCTACACCCCCAAGGGCGGAACTGGCATTGCCATGCGCAGCCTCATCCGTTTTGTCGAAAATGCCGCAAATTAGGGGCATCTAGGAGGAAAAGGAACGAATGGCCCCTGAGGTCAACGCACTCCCAAAACGCTGGCAGAATAAGGGGTCTACTTCTCGAAAGGTTAATAGTGGCTGAATTTGATCTCGTCGTTCTAGGCGGCGGCAGTGGTGGATATGCGTGCGCATTACGAAGCGCGCAACTGGGGTTATCTGTAGTACTCATCGAAGAAGACAAACTTGGCGGGACCTGTCTGCACCGCGGATGCATTCCGACAAAGGCGCTCCTTCATGCCGGTGAAATCGCGGACAATTCACGAGAAGCCAGCCATTTCGGTGTCAACGCCCAATTCCTCTCCATGGATATGCCCGCAGTGAACGCGTACAAGGACGGCGTTGTTAGCCGCCTTCACAAAGGTTTGCAGGGATTGGTGAAGTCGCGAAATATCACTTTCGTGCAGGGTCACGGTCGTTTGGTTTCACCGAACACCGTCGAGGTCAACGGCGAGAAGTACACGGGAAAGAATGTTCTCTTGGCCACCGGCTCATACGCCCGATCTCTCCCGGGTCTGGATATCGACGGCAAACGAGTCATCACCAGCGACCACGCACTGACCCTGGATTACGTTCCCGCTTCAGTTATCGTCCTAGGCGGCGGCGTTATCGGCTGTGAATTCGCATCGGTATGGAAATCATTCGGAGCGGACGTGCGAATTGTGGAGGCGTTGCCTCACTTGGTCGCACTTGAAGATGAAAGTTCCAGTAAGCAACTTGAGCGCGCGTTCCGCAAACGTGGAATCAATTTCGAGCTCGGAGTTAAGTTCGCCTCAGCTAAAGTCACCGAAGAGAACGTAACTGTCACCTTGGAAAACAGTAAAGAGTTCTCCGCCGACCTCCTTCTCGTTGCAGTCGGACGAGGTCCGGTCTCGGCAAACCTTGGCTACGAGGAACAAGGAATCACCATGGAGCGCGGGTATGTGTTGGTCGATGACAAATGCCGCACAAATGTTCCCGGCATCTGGGCCGTTGGCGACCTCATCCCGACTTTGCAATTAGCCCATGTTGGGTTTGGAGAAGGTATTCTCGTCGCAGAAGAGATCGCCGGATTGAACCCCCGCCCAATCAATTACGCCGGAGTCCCACGGGTTACTTACTCTGACCCAGAGGTCGCCTCAGTTGGATTGACCACGGCGCAAGCAAAAGAAAAGGGCCACGACGTAGTCGAATTGAGTTATGACCTAGCAGGAAATGGGAAAGCCCAAATTCTCGGCACTGCAGGTTCGGTCAAGCTCGTCTCAGAAAAAGGCGGGCAAATCCTTGGAGTCCACATGGTGGGCGCACGAGTCGGCGAATTGCTTGCCGAAGCACAATTGATCTTCAATTGGGAAGCGAACGCCAATGATGTGGCCTCGCTGATTCACGCGCACCCCACTCTCTCCGAAGCGATGGGTGAAGCTCATATGGCACTTGCAGGGAAGCCACTACACGCTCACGGCTAGTGACTACGACCCATTTCAACGGATGATCAAGAGGAGATGCAATGACATTTTCAGTAACAATGCCAGCTCTCGGTGAGAGCGTCAGCGAAGGAACAGTGACTCGCTGGCTCAAGGCAGAGGGCGATCATGTCGCTGTAGATGAACCATTGTTGGAAGTATCGACCGACAAAGTTGATACCGAGATTCCATCCCCAGTCGCCGGAATAGTTCAGAAGATTGTCGTCGGCATTGATGAGACCGTTGCTGTCGGGGCCGAATTGGCCGTTATCGCAACAGAGGCATCTGAAGTGGCCGCACCTGCTGCTCCAGTCGTTGCTGCTCCAGTCGCATCCGGCGGGGGGACAGTCATTTCCATGCCAGCACTTGGTGAATCAGTTTCTGAAGGCACTGTTACTCGTTGGTTGAAAAACGTTGGTGATGCAGTGGCCATTGATGAGCCACTTCTTGAAGTATCTACCGACAAGGTCGATACCGAAATCCCATCCCCCGTTGCCGGAACCCTTCTTTCTATCGATGTTCCAGTTGACACCACCGTCGCCGTCGGAGCTCGTCTTGCATTAATCGGAAATGTCGGAGCCGAACCCGTTGTGGCTGCACCAGTCGTGGCTGCACCAGTCGTGGCTGCACCAGTCGTGGCTGCACCAGTCGTGGCTGCAACAACACCATTGGTTTCTCAGCCAGATGCTTACGTCACCCCGTTAGTCAGGAAACTCGCTGCCGAACTTGGTGTCGATCTTGCGCATGTCGTCGGCACCGGGATCGGCGGAAGAATCCGCAAGGAAGATGTTCAGAGCGCATCAGTGCCAGTGGCTCCTGTCGTCGTTGCAACAGCACCTGCTGCAGTCGCAAAGGCAAGTGCACCAAGACCGCCTGTTGGGCAAGGTTCGGCCCTACGCGGCCAGACCGTCACGATGTCTCGACTTCGCAAGGTAATCGCGTCGCGCATGGTCGAGTCCCTTCATATCAGCGCGCAATTGACGACTGTCATTGAAGTCGATGTCACCAAGATCGCACGATTGCGTGACCGAGCAAAGGCGCGCTTTGAAGAACGCGAAGGCGTCAAGCTGACATATCTGCCCTTCTTTGCGGTTGCTGTGTGCGAGGCTCTTAAACAACACCCGGTTGTTAACTCCTCCGTTGAAGGCGACCAGATCACCTACCACGCTGCCGAACACCTCGGCATTGCTGTTGATACAGAACGCGGGCTCCTGGTTCCTGTCATCCACGATGCAGGCAATCTCAACATGGGCGGCATTGCTGGCAAGATTTCAGATCTCGCAGCGAGAACTCGCGATAACAAAGTCACGCCGGATGAACTCGGTGGGGGCACTTTCACCATCACGAACACCGGCAGTCGCGGAGCACTCTTTGACACGCCGATCGTCAATCAGCCTCAGGTTGCAATCTTGGGACTGGGCGCAATCGTGAAACGTCCCATGGTGGTTCCGGGTGAAGATGGCGGCGAGACAATTGCAATCCGTTCCATGGTTTATTTGGCGCTCTCCTACGATCACCGCGTGGTCGACGGAGCAGATGCCGCGCGATTCCTGGCAACATTGAAGGAGCGACTCGAAAGTGGCGCGTTCGAAGCCGACCTCGGCCTCTGATGCACAACATCCAACGTATTGCGGTAACCGGATCCTCCGGTCTCATAGGCACCACTCTCGTTGGACATCTCAAATCTGAGGGCTACACCGTGCAACGGTTGGTCCGTCGCGCTGCCCATGCGCCCGATGAAATTAGTTGGGATCCAAAAAATGGAACCGTAGACCTTGATGCATTGGCTGGAGTTGACGCAGTTATCCATCTTGCTGGAGCTGGCGTAGGCGACAAGAGATGGACCAAGAAATACAAAAGCGAGATCTTGAATTCACGGCTACTCGGAACAACTGCAATCGCCCATGCCGTGGCACAGGTGAAGCCGAAGGTATTCATCTCTGCTAGCGCGATGGGATGGTACGGAGAAACCGGAAACCGGGCCGTGACGGAGAAGGATCGCGCTGGGGATGACTTTCTCGCCGCCGTCTGTCATGAATGGGAAAATGCCGCCGACTTGGCTGGAGATGTTCGAACAGTGAAACTTCGCATGGGATTGATCCTGGATCCAACTGGTGGCGCGCTGGGAAAGATGCTTCCTCCTTTTCGATTTGGCTTCGGCGGAAGATTAGGTTCGGGAAAGCAATGGTGGTCCTGGATCACTCTTCACGACGTCATTCGAACTATCCACTTTGCTCTAGAAAATCCAATCTCTGGCCCCATAAACGTCACCGCGCCCAACCCCGTCACTAATCAAGAATTCACTTCGGCATTGGCACGTGCTCTGCACCGACCTGCGGTTTTCCCGGTTCCATCCCTTGCTCTCAAAATAGCCTTCGGCGGGTTCTCAAGTGAGATGCTCGGCTCAAAGAAGATCATCCCCGAGGTGTTGACCAATGCAGGTTTCACTTTTGATTACCCGCACATCGGCGCAGCCCTTGCCGCCCTCGTTGAGGTTAATTAACGAACAGAACCTGAACGTGCTTCATCAATAATTGAGGCAACCGCTAACGCATCCCACGTACTTACAGGCCAATCATTTCGCCCAGCAAGTGCTCCCTTTACCAATTCGTAGAAGATGGCGTAGTTTCCATTTTCGCCTTCGATTTCAATAACCTCATCGCCCCTGTGCAAGGTGGCCCTCGATGAAGTCGGCTCGCTCCACTTGCCACCGATTGGATACCGTCTGGCTCGAAGAAGTGTTTCCTGAGGATCTAATTCATTGATTATCAATGTCCCTTCGGTGCCGTTAACGCGCAGTCGCGGACCGGGAGCGCCGACTGTTGCACTGGCGGACAAGTAAGAGTCAACGCCCGTCCTATGTTTGAGGACAATCATGACGTCATCGTCGGCTGCTCCCCGGATGGAGCGCACCGAGGAGTAAGTAAGTACGGCCGGACCAAACCAGTCCAGACTTGTTGAGATCAGGTGGGATTGCAGATCTAAAAGCAGTCCTCCCCCATCCTCTGGCGACGTCTTTTCGCGCCAAGAAGATGCAACTAGAGAAGGACGAAATCTCTCGAACCGGGAATCGACTCGAAAGATATCGCCCAGGAGTTCCTCACTCATCGCCTTCTTGAGTGTGAGCGAATCGCTATCCCATCGCCGACTGAAGAAAGCTGTCACCGGGACTCCGCTTGCCCGAGATGCATCCACAATGCGCTTTGTCTCCTCGAAAGAGCAAGCCATCGGCTTATCAACAACTGTCGGCACTCCGGCCGCGATTCCGGCTAGTGCCTGTTCGACGTGAACATTATTGGTTGACGCTATTACAAGAAGATCAAGCCCTAGCGCAAGCAACTGGTTGATCGTTGATGTGACTTTAGCGTGCGGAAAATCTTCGATGACGTGTTGCGCCCGCGCGTCGTTATTGGTGAGTACTCCAACCACCTCGAAGCCACAACCTTTCAATAATTGGGCATGAAAGGTGCGCCCTGCTAGACCGTATCCAGCAATTCCGACGCGAAGAGATTGGCTCACTATCTATCTACTTATTCTGCAACTTTGAAGGCCACCAGATCTTGCCACCGATGTCGCGTACGAGAGAAGGCACCAGAATTGACCGCACAATGATCGTGTCAAGCAACACTCCAAAACCGACAGCGAATGCGAGCTCAGCTAGGAAGATGAGCG
>JANXZB010000113.1 GCA_025355765.1 Actinomycetes bacterium | reverse complement strand
AGCGCATCTGTCTTTGGAGCTTTCTCTCCAAACTGGCGCAAGTGGACTTTTGAAGATTTGTACGAGCAGTGCTCGCTCCACATTACCGAGTACATCGCCAATTCACTAGAAGACGGGCGCCGACCGAGAATTTCGCGAATTCTGGCGTATTCATCTGCTTTTAGTCCAAGTTCCGCAAAAGGCTGCACCCGATCTGGTGTAGTTGCAGCAATCTCAACGGTATCTAGCGACATCTACTTGCTCACCATCTGGTTGAGGATCGAAGTGAAAAATCCAAGACCATCGGCACTTGGTCCAGTCAAAGGATCAATTGCGTGCTCTGGATGCGGCATCAATCCGACAACATTGCCGCGTTCGTTGGTAATGCCCGCAATCATGTTACGAGAGCCATTTGGATTCTCACCGACGTATCGTGCAACAATCAACCCGTCACCTTCTAGCCGAGCAAGAGTTGCATCATCACATTGGAAGGATCCCTCGCCGTTCTTGAGGGGAATTACGATTTCATCTCCGACCTGGTAACTCGATGTCCAAGCCGTGGAACTATTCTCAATTTTCAATGTCTGATCCGAACAGAGAAAATGCAATGCGTGATTTCTCGTAAGTGCGCCGGGGAGTAAATGAGACTCACACAAGACCTGAAATCCATTACAGATTCCCAAAACGGGAAGACCAGTCTTTGCCTTTTCAATAATGGAGGACATCACGGGTGCAAAGCGTGAAATCGCACCGCACCGCAAATAGTCTCCGTAGGAAAAACCACCGGGAAGTATGACGGCATCCACCCCATGAAGGTCAGAATCTCCATGCCACAAGGCGATTGATTCTGCACCAACTGTGCGTACCGCACGAGCTGCATCGCGATCATCTAGAGAGCCAGGAAAGGTGACAACACCAATCTTCACTTATTTCTCCACTCGTACTACAAAGTTTTCGATTACCGGATTCGCAAGCAATGTCTCAGCTGCTCTCGAAACTTCAGCAAGCATGGCTTGCGTTGCCTCTCCGTCGATTTCAATTTCAAATCTCTTGCCTTGACGAACAGATGTGGCGAACGTGAATCCCAGGCGAGGAAGCGCTGCACCTACAGCCTGACCTTGCGGGTCCAAAATCTCGGGCTTCAACATCACATCAACCACTATCTTTGCCATTTTCGAGCTCTCCCTTATTCAGTGGTAATTAATCCTTAAATGGTCCACCAGTCAGTCGCAGATACGCATCGCGATATCTCTGAGCGGTTTTTTCAACGACATCCTCTGGCAACTGCGGTGGTGGAGATTCTCGATCCCACCCGCTTTCAACGAGGTAATCCCGCACAAATTGCTTATCAAAAGATGGTTGGGTGCCACCTGGCTTCCAGGTTGCGGCATCCCAGAAGCGGGATGAATCCGGAGTCAAAGCCTCATCTCCAAGAGTAATAACGTCATTTTCGTCTTTTCCAAATTCAAATTTGGTATCAGCCAAGATAATGCCGCGCGTCTTTGCGAAATCAGCAGCGGCTCCATAAAGGGCAAGCGTCAGATCGCGAAGCTCCTTGGCTTCGGGAACAAACTCAGCGGCCTGTTCGTAACTGATATTGATGTCATGATCGCCAACTTCGGCTTTTGTCGCAGGAGTGAAGATGTCCATTGGAAGTTGAGACCCATCGAGCAACCCAGCAGGAAGTGCAATTCCACATACGGACTTCGACATCTTGTACTCGCTCCAGCCACTTCCGGTTAGATATCCGCGGGCGACACATTCAATCGGTGACATGGTGAGCGGCCTAACGATTACCGCCCGTCCTCGGACTTCTTCCGGCACATCAGTGCTCACAATGTGATTGGGGACAATCTCTTTTAGTTTCTCAAACCAGAAGAGAGAAAGCTGAGTAAGTACAGCGCCCTTGGTCGGAATGGTGGTTGGCAGAACCCAATCAAAGGCAGAGATCCGATCTGACGTCACCATCAGTAGTTGACCTGAATCATTGCTATACAAGTCGCGAACTTTTCCGGTGCGTACATGGTTCCACCCCGCAATAGTTGGTGCGAGTGGTGGTCCTGCTAGTCCGAAACCGCTCATCGAATTGCCCCCGGTGTGTATTGGGCCGCAGAAGAATTGGCCGACGTTATTTTTTCAATCCGATTGAGAACTCGTTGAATTTGTTGGCGTGCATCACCAGTGAATTCAATCGGATCACTGATGAGATTCTCAAGATCATCTTGGTTGAGCGGGAAACGGAGATCCTCTCCAAGCGCCTTTAGCAAGGAATTGCCCTTACCCTCACGCATTTCAAGTACCGCCTTGGTCGCATGTTCCTTGATGATTTCGTGTGCCTCTTCGCGACCGACTCCAGCCTTAATTCCGGCCATCAAGATCTTTGTCGTGGCAAGGAAGGGCAGGTATCGCTCGATTTCGGCGGAGATTACTGCGGGAAATATGCCGAATTCACGGAGAACCGTCAGCATCGTCTCCAGCAGTCCGTCAATAGCGTAGAAGGCGTCGGGTATGGCCACGCGCCGAACAACGCTGCAAGAAACATCGCCCTCATTCCATTGGTCTCCAGCCATCTCCCCCGCCATGGACGCATATCCACGCAGTAGAACTGTCAGACCGTTGACTCTTTCGCATGAGCGGGTGTTCATCTTGTGTGGCATAGCCGAGGAACCCACTTGGCCCGCCTTGAAGCCTTCCGTTACTAGCTCTGCACCAGCCATGAGGCGAATGGAAGTGGCCAGAGAAGACGGTGCGGCGGCTATCTGAACTAGCGTCGTGATGACGTCATAGTCGAAAGATCGCGGATAAATTTGACCGGCCGAATCCATTACGCGGTCAAAGCCCAAGTCCGCAGCAATCAATTGCTCGAGTTGCTGATGCGCTTTGGAGGAGCCGAGGAGATCGATTGAATCTTGTGCCGTTCCCACTGGACCTTTGATTCCACGAATTGGAAATCGATCGAGCAGGGATTCCAGGCGCTCGTGCGCAAAAAGTAATTCTTCTGCCGATGAGGCGAAGCGCTTTCCTAATGTTGTGATCTGCGCTGGAACATTATGGGATCGGCCAGCAATTGGCTGTTCAGCGTATTGAGTCGCACGCTCACCGAGGCGAGCAAGGAGCGCCACTGTCTTATTGGCGACAAGTCGTAAACCATTTCGAATCTGGAGTGCTTCGATATTCTCTGTCAGATCGCGGCTTGTCATACCCGCGTGAATGATCTCGTGTCCGGCAAGTGCGTTGAATTCCTCAATTCTTGCCTTCACATCATGGCGTGTTACTTTCTCGCGCGCGTCAATGGATTCAAGATCGACAACGCTTATGACCTTTTCGTAATCAGCGATTACAGAGGCCGAAACCTCGTAGCCCAATTTGGCTTGTGCCTTTGCCACTGATAACCAGAGTCGGCGTTCAGCAACAATTTTTGCCTCGGGCGCAAAAATCTCGCGCATCTGACTTGATGCATATCGACTTGCGAGGACGCTCACTGAGTTATTCTCCCCCATTTAGTTGCCCTTCTCTGCCACCGCGGCGTTGAGCGCGACATCATTGCGGTAATAGGAACCCTTCAGTTTTATCTGACTTATTCCCCTGTAGGCACAGTTGCGAGCCTCCGTGAGGTCACTCCCTACGCCTGTAACACTGAGAACGCGTCCACCACTTGAGACCAAGCCGCTATCGCCAGTGTTTGTGCCGGCGTGAAAAACTTCCACACAGTGAATATCTGGCAGTCCAGTGATGGGATCGCCTGTACGTGGAACATCTGGATAACCCTCTGCGGCAAGAACAACGGTAACCGCCGACTCGTCGCGCCATGTGAGAGAGATACCAGCCAGGTCCCTCGTGGCGGCCTTGTACAGAAGGGTCGCCAGAGGAGTCTCAAGGCGCGGAATCAGAACTTGGGTCTCAGGGTCGCCGAATCGCGCATTAAATTCAATGACGCGAATACCGTGATCTGTCAGTGACAGGCCCGCATATAGCAATCCAACGAAGGGCGTGCCGCGCGCGGCCATTTCAGCAATCATCGGAGCGAGGACTTCGCGTTGGGTCTGCTCCACAATGTCAGTCGGTGCCCACGGAAGTGGGGAGTAAGCGCCCATGCCCCCCGTGTTAGGGCCTTCATCGTTATCGCGTGCGCGTTTGAAATCCTGCGCCGGCTGCATTGCGATGATTGTCTTTCCATCCGATATTCCAAAGAGGGATATCTCAGGGCCATCCAAATACTCTTCGATAACAACCTTCTTGCATGCCAATGCGTGGTTCAAAGCCAATTGGCGATCCTCGGTAACCACAACACCCTTACCCGCTGCGAGGCCGTCATCTTTCACAACATAAGGAGCTCCGAGGATATCTAGAGCCCTCTCGATCTCGGAGCGCTGAGTGCAAGTAAAACTTCGAGCAGTAGGAACTCCCGCATCATTCATGACTTCCTTCGCGAAAGTCTTTGAGCCTTCCAACTGCGCGGCGGCTTTCGATGGTCCGAAAGTCGCAAATCCTGCGGCTCTCAACTCATCAACTACGCCATTAACGAGTGGGAGTTCGGGACCGATCACAACAAAATCAACATCGAGTTCCTTAGCCAGAGCGACGATCGAATCATTGCTCGCAGTATCAACAGTATGCAGCGTCGCAACTTCTGCGATTCCGGGATTGCCGGGGGCGCAGTGCAATTCGATGACTGCGGGATCGGCTTTGAGACCCAGGGCCAGAGCATGCTCCCGGCCGCCGCCGCCAATAAGTAGAACCTTCATAAGAGAGCTCCTTGCAGCGTCGCCTTCGTTTGAGGCCATTCCGTACTGAGAATTGAGTAGTACATGGAGTCTCGGGAAGTACCGTCGGCGCGCCTTCTGTGCGATCGCAGCGTCCCCTCATACTTTGCACCGATGCGAGCTATCGCCGCTTGGCTTCTCGTGTTATCAGCGTCGGTCTTCAACGTCACACGCAAGACGTCCTGAGCTTCAAAAGCCTCGGTCAGCAGTAACAACTTAGTTTCCGTATTCACGGCAGTTCTCCAAAATTCTCGCGCGTAGATCGTGCTGCCGATTTCAAGAGTTCGATCATGTCGGGAAATATCCATAAACGAAGTCATACCGATTACTCGTTCCGCTTTCATGTGAACAACCGCAAATGGTTCACGAGTGCCAAGTTTGAATTCGCTCAAATATCGATTGACGATCGCTGACATGTCTTCGACCGTACGAGGGGTCGGCACGATCATCCAACGCCACGCTTCATCATCATTGCCCAAAAGCGCGAACAGACCTTCTATGTGGTGAGGTGCGAGCGGCTCCAGTCGAACCACATTTCCCACCAATGTATCCATCCTTAGACGAAATCCTTCACAACAATAGTTTGATTGCGTCCTGGTCCAACGCCAATTGCGCTCATTGGTGCCCCGGAAATCTCTTCCAAGTACTTTACGTAGGCTTGGGCATTCGCTGGAAGATCTCCAAGGGAGCGAGCGTTTGAAATGTCTTCGGTCCACCCGGCCAGATATTCGTAAATTGGTTTCGCGTGGTGGAAGTCCGATTGAGAAGAGGGCAGTTCCTCGACTCTCTTCCCATCCACTTCGTAGGCGACACAGACAGGAATCTTCTCCCAACCTGTAAGCACGTCGAGTTTGGTGAGGAAGAAATCGGTCAGGCCGTTTACGCGCACTGCATACCGCGCAATAGGTGCGTCATACCAACCACATCTACGGGCACGACCAGTTGTGACCCCAACTTCCCCGCCAATACGACGCAACTTCTCGCCGTCTTCATCTAGGAGTTCAGTCGGGAAGGGCCCCGAACCAACTCTCGTCGTATAAGCCTTTACGATGCCAATCACACGAGTGATCTTGGTAGGTCCAATTCCAGAGCCAGTGCAGGCTCCTCCTGCTGTTGGATTGCTGGAAGTGACAAAGGGATAAGTACCGTGGTCCACATCCAGAAGAGTTCCTTGCGAACCCTCAAGTAGAACCGTCTTTCCGTTCTCTAGCGCTTTATTGAGAAGGAGCACGGTGTCGGTGACATATGGTCTCAGGATCTCTGCATAGGCCAAGTATTCATCCAAAACCTCTTGCACTTCGATGTTCTTACGATTGAAAACCTTGATAAGAATCTGATTCTTATCGCGCAAGGCGCTTTCGATTTTCTGACGAAGAATTGAAGGATCAAAGAGATCTTGCACGCGGATACCGATGCGGTTGATCTTGTCGGCATATGCAGGACCGATGCCACGTCCCGTAGTTCCAATCTTTGAATTTCCAAGAAAACGTTCGGTCACCTTGTCGATCGTGCGGTGATACGGCGTTATCAAATGCGCGTTAGAGCTGATAACTAATTTTGAACAATTAATCCCACGTTCTGTCAGATCTTTGATTTCTTGAAGAAGGACACCCGGATCGATGACAACGCCATTGCCTATTACTGGGACAACGTTGGGACTCAAAATTCCAGAGGGAAGAAGATGCAGGGCATACTTCTGGTCCCCGATGACGACCGTATGGCCTGCGTTGTTGCCGCCTTGATATCGAACGACGAAGTCAACGCGATCGCCCAATATGTCGGTGGCTTTGCCCTTGCCCTCATCGCCCCACTGAGCTCCCAGCAGAACGATGGCGGGCATAGGTCAAGCCTCTCTCTAGAAAGTTTTCGTTAAAAATTAAGCGAGTAAAGAAGTTCCTGTCGAACGAAGATCATCGCATCCGTGCTTTACACGGGCAGCCATTCCGGCCTCGGCCGCTTTGCCCCAGGCGCGTGGATCGTACGCCTTCTTATTGCCCACTTCTCCGTCAATCTTTAGGACGCCGTCATAGTTCTTCATGATGTGGTCAGCCACAGGACGCGTGTAGGCATATTGCGTGTCGGTGTCGATGTTCATCTTGATAACGCCGTAATCCAGGGCCTCGCGAATTTCACTCAAAAGCGAGCCAGAGCCGCCATGGAATACAAGATCGAAAGGCTTGGAGCCGGCTGGAAGACCCATCTTCGCGGCGACTGAATCCTGCAATTCTTTAAGAATCTTTGGCTGCAGAACAACATTGCCTGGCTTGTAGACACCGTGCACGTTTCCAAATGTCGCGGCCAACATATATCGGCCACGCTCGCCAAGGCCCAAGGTCTCGGCAGTCAAAATTGCATCTTCGGGAGTCGAGTACAGCTTGGCATCATGCTTCGCCTCAACGCCGTCTTCTTCTCCGCCGACGACGCCAATTTCCAATTCCAAGATCGTCTTGGCTGCAACGGACTTTGTTAGCATTTCATCGGCGATTGCCATGTTCTCTTTCATGGATACAGCCGAGCCATCCCACATATGTGAATTAAAAAGCGGTGCCTTGCCGTCTTTAACGCGCTGCGCACCGAAATCAAGCAGCGGTCGCATGAATCCATCAAGTTTCTCGGCGGGACAGTGGTCCGTGTGCAGAGCTATTTGCACGTTGTAATTCTTTGCGACAACGTGGGCGAACTCGGCGAGCGCGACAGCGCCATCAACCATCTTCTTGACAGTCGAGCCGGAGGCGAACTCTGCCCCTCCCCAGGAGAATTGAATGATTCCGTCTGAATTCGCCTCTGCGAACCCGCGCAGCGCGGCGATCAATGTAGAAGAGGAGGAGACGTTGATCGCGGGATATGCAAAGGCGCCCGATTTAGCGCGATCGAGCATTTGTGAATAAATCTCAGGGCTGGCTATTGGCATTTTGACTCCAAATGGTTGAGCGCGAATGTAATTCTCTCATCTAGCGCGCCATTGGGCCCGATTGGAGGCTTACGCCCTATCCCACCACATAATGGCAATAAGAAAAAATCGCCATACGGGGAGGTTCCATATGGCGATCATTTCTTCCGTTTTGCCCCTATTTAGTGGCCCAGCGTGTGGAGCATTTTGGAGAGTAGGGCGGCCAAGCCGCTGATGAGTGCCGGGTTGGCGAGAATCTTCAAGAACGCACTAAGGAACGCGATCAGGCTCATGTCTTCCTTTCGTTTAAGGTGGGATCGATGATCAGACCCGAATTCTGATAGCCAACTCAAAGGGCCGATGGACCAGGGCATCTAATTGTGCGAAAGGTTAACTAGTGCACCACTACCGTTTCACAGACATGGCAGGTAATCTCCTCAAATCATGAGCCACGAGACACTTGAAAATCTGCTGACCGAAACCCGCACTTTTCGACCTAGCGATGAATTTGCGGCAGAGGCCAACGCCCAGCCCTTTATTTACGCACAAGCCAACAGGGACCGGATTGCCTTCTGGGAGGAAGCAGCCGGACTTCTTCAGTGGGAGAAACACTGGGAGAAGACACTGGATTGGCAACCTCCCTATGCACAGTGGTTTGTCGGTGGCACACTCAACGCTTCCGTGAACTGTCTCGACCGCCACGTCAACGAGGGCCGAGGAGATCGAGTCGCCTTCCACTTTGAAGGAGAGCCAGGGGATAGTCGCACCATCACCTACGCCGACTTACTCATGGAGGTCAAGAAGACCGCCAATGCCTTGATTGAACTTGGGGTAAAGACCGGTGACCGCGTTGCGATTTACATGCCCATGATTCCCGAGGCGGCAATTGCCATGCTGGCCTGCGCTCGCATCGGAGCGCCCCACTCGGTAGTTTTTGGCGGATTCTCAGCCGAGGCGTTGCTCTCTCGCATTCAAGATGCCGACGCGTCCCTAGTGATCACCGCAGACGGCGGATTCCGAAAAGGCGCTGCTTTTGCGCTCAAACCAGCCGTTGATGAGGCACTTCGAGGAGAGACGAAAGTCAAGAAAGTTCTCGTCGTCAACCGAACCGGACAAGATGTCGCTTGGAATAATGAGCGCGATATTTGGTGGCACGACATCGTTGAACGCCAGAGTGCCGAGCACGTTGCCGAGAATTTTGAGAGTGAACACCCCCTTTTTATTCTCTACACATCTGGCACGACCGCAAAACCCAAAGGAATATTCCATACAACTGGCGGATATCTCACCCAAGTTGCCTTCACCCATCGCATGGTTTTCGATCTCAAGGCTGAAACCGATGTTTTCTGGTGTACTGCCGACGTCGGATGGATTACCGGTCACTCCTACGTCGTGTACGGGCCACTGATTAACGGCGCCACGCAAGTTATGTATGAAGGCACTCCCGATACTCCTCACAAGGGACGGATTTTCGAGATTGTTGAAAAGTACGGCGTCACGATCTTGTACACCGCACCGACCTTAATTCGCACCTGGATGAAGTGGGGCGATGAATTTCCACTCGCACACGACCTGTCATCATTGCGCCTTCTTGGCAGCGTTGGCGAGCCCATTAACCCCGAGGCCTGGATGTGGTACCACGAAGTGATTGGTAAGGGTCGCTGCCCCATCGTCGACACCTGGTGGCAAACTGAAACCGGGGCCATCATGATCTCCCCGCTTCCTGGAATCACCGCGACCAAACCTGGATCTGCCATGCGTCCACTTCCTGGCATCAGTGCCAGGGTCGTCGATGAACGCGGAAATCAGGTCGAAAAAGGCCACGGAGGCTATTTAATTCTCGATCAACCATGGCCTTCGATGCTGCGAGGCATCTGGGGCGAGGCTGACCGGTATAAAGACAGTTACTGGTCAAAGTTCGATGGCATTTACTTCGCAGGCGATGGCGCGAAACTCGATGAAGATGGCGCCATCTGGTTACTTGGCCGAGTCGACGATGTCATGAATGTTTCCGGGCACCGCATCTCCACAACTGAAGTTGAATCTGCCCTGGTCTCTCACGTAGCCGTAGCCGAAGCCGCGGTCGTCGGCGCCGCCGATGCCATGACGGGCCAAGGAATCGTCGCCTTCGTCATTTTGCGCGCAGGAGTAGCGCATGCTGAGGGCGAGGAACTTCTTAAGGAGCTTCGCGACCATGTCGCAAAAGAAATTGGTGCGATCGCACGCCCGCGCCAAATCTTGATCGTCGCAGAACTTCCGAAGACGCGCAGCGGCAAGATCATGCGACGACTTCTCAAAGATGTTGCTGAAAATCGCGCAGTTGGAGACTCAACGACACTGGCCGATCCCAACATAATGAAACTTATTTCGGCCGGACTTAAGAAAGCTACAACCGAGGAATAGATCCAAGTTTCTTCTCGATGTCCACACGCAACTGATCTAGTGTGTGTGGCATTGTCTTTTTCATCTCCGCGTATATCTTGCTCTCGGCAATAGCACTTTTCGCAAACGACCATGGCGACCAGAGTGCAAGGGTAATTAACAAGTAGGCAAAGATCGTCACACGTATGAGTTCGAGAGCGATTCCTGCAATCGAATCGATAAAGCGAAGTGGCGCCCAGAGCAGACGCGCACGAAAGAAGCCTGCGAGCATTCCAAGAAGACGTCGTCCAATTTCGGCGCAAAGGAAAATCGCCACAAATACGAGCAGAAATCTATTGAGAGAACTATGCACTTTTGACGTGAGATCCAAGCCAAGACTCAGGCCCAAAATACCTCCGCCGATATAGCCGACGGTAGAGAAGAGCGACTGCAGGAACCCGCGCCGAAAACCGGTAAATGCAGCGCCAATAGCTGTAAGAATTAGGATTGCATCAACCAACATGGGTCTAATTTACGGTCAGATGAAGATACTTGATGACCAAATCGCGCAACTCTTGTTCACTGTTTAATACACCGATCTTCTTGTGAACCACCACCCCGTCTTTGTCGATGAACCACGTGACGGGGACGCCCATACCAAAGAATCCTCGCGAGCGTGCATCTGGATCTACGAGAATCGGCCAGGTCATCCCATTATTGACCACGAAATCCGCGCCATCGCTTCTCTTTGCTTCTTCGACATCCACTCCGACCAAGTGCACTACCGATGCATTCTTAGAGTAGAAGGAACGAATGATGGGAATTTCATCTTTGCATGGAGCACACCATGACCCCCATACGTTGACAATCAGAGGGCCGCGCATCTGTGAAAAACGGATAGTCGATCTTCCATCCATGCAAGGAAATTCCAAACCGCCAGTCGTTGAGCCCAGCGGAATTGACTCACAACCCACCACCGCACCCAACTTTGGTATGACAGATGATTGGGAAGAACACCCTGATGACGTTGCTAATACGGCTAGCAATATCGCCGACCGACTGACCCAAGAGCGTTTCATTTGAAGTCCGCATCGTCTTTGACCAATGCACGCGCAAGCACGGGATCCATCTGGCCAATGCCAACAGAGGGGCACAACTTCGCCAAGGGACAGGCTCCACAGGCAGGTTTGCGAGCATGACAAATCCGGCGCCCGTGCCAGATCATTCGCTGTGACAAGTTGGTCCATTCTTCCTGCGGTATCAAAGCGCCGACTTCGAATTCGACTTTCACTGGATTCTGCTCCGTTGTCCAGTGAAAACGTCGGCTTAATCGACCCAAATGCGTGTCCACCGTAATACCTG
>JANXZB010000104.1 GCA_025355765.1 Actinomycetes bacterium | reverse complement strand
GCTGCCTTCAAGATCAGGCGTGAAGCTGGTGGGGTCTTTGTGACGAAAGTGAATGTGCGATCTTCGTACACGGAGATCTCAACAGGGATGATCTGTCCCTTTTGTGATTCGGTGGCAGCGTTGTACTGCTTGACGAACTCCATGATGTTCACGCCGTGCTGACCTAGAGCAGGACCAACTGGAGGCGCAGGGGTTGCAGCGCCAGCTTGGATCTGCAACTTGATCATTGCTGTGATCTTCTTCTTCGGGGCCATAGTTGTTTCTCTCTTTTTCTCTATCTAGTTTCGGGAATTAAATCTTTTGTACTTGGTGGAAGGACAACTCCACCGGAGTTTCGCGACCAAAGATCGACACGAGAACCTTGAGCTTTGCCTGCTCTGGCATGATCTCACTGATGGAAGCCGGCAAAGTCGCGAACGGACCATCCATGACCGTGACGGATTCTCCAACTTGGAAATCAACGACGCGGATTTCTGGCTTATCGGACTTCTTTACTGGACGAGGAGCAAGGATCTTCTCTACTTCCTCGAAAGTCAGCGGGCTTGGGTGGTGTGCGTTGCCAACGAAGCCAGTTACACCTGGAGTGTTGCGAACTGCAGACCATGATTCATCGGTGAGCTCCATACGGACGAGAACGTAACCTGGGTAGATGTTGCGCTTTACCTGCTTGCGCTGGCCGTTCTTGATCTCGGTTACTTCTTCCTCAGGGACTTCGATCTGGAAAATGTAATCTTCCATGTTCAAAGACTGAATTCGGTTTTGCAGGTTTCCCTTTACCTTCTTCTCATATCCAGCGTATGAGTGGACTACGAACCAATCGCCAGCGGCCGTGCGCAAAGCGCGACGGAACTCAGCGTTTGGGTCGTTCTCCTCATCCTCACCCTCGGAACCCTCAACTGCTGCAAGATCACCGATGGTCTCTAATTCAGGGGATGCGACTTCTTCAACAGGCGTCTCCTCTTCAACGGCAACTGGTTCAACAGTTCCCGCTGCAAGGGCAGCCTCGAAGGCGTCGTTCTTCTCTTCAGACATAGTGCTTCCTTATCCAAATACCAAGAAGACGATCTTGGTTAAAACCAGATCGAGAAGCGAAACAACGGCGATGATGAAGGACACGAAGACCAGAACCACCGCGGTGTAGGTGGTCAACTGTTTACGAGTTGGCCAAACGACTTTGCGAAGTTCTGAAACTACCTGGCGGTAGAAAAGACCAATACGCGCGATGAGACCAAGCTTGCTCTCTTCGCGTGGCGCGACCACATCTGGCATCGTGGGCTTTCCTTTCGTTGGGTCGATCTCTTTCGAACTCTTTCGAACTCTTTCGAACATGGCAGGGCAGGAGGGACTTGAACCCCCAACCGCCGGTTTTGGAGACCGGAACTCTGGCCAGTTGAGCTACTGCCCTTCAGACGGCATGGCAAAAGACCATAATCGTCAGGGGTCAGAGTGTAGAGCGTGGGATAGGTCGGGGTCTAACTCAGGTCTGGGGCCCCGAGAAAAGGGGTGACCAAGACCCCTCCTTCGTAAGGCAGACTTGCCCCATGACCCGTATCTCCTGGCGAATCGCCGCGATCGCCGAATCCGCCACCCTTGCAGTTGATGCAAAAGCCAAGGCCTTAAAGGCCGCTGGCCGACCAGTTATCGGATTTGGGGCCGGTGAGCCCGATTTTCCTACCCCGGATTACATCGTTGCCGCTGCGATCGCCTCAGCCAGTGTTGCTTCCAACCACAGATACACGCCAACTTCGGGTTTGCCGGAGCTGCGCGATGCGATCGTGGCCAAGACCAAGCGCGATTCCAACTATGTCGTGACCGCCGACCAAGTTCTCGTAACGAATGGCGGCAAGCAAGCCGTCTATGAAGCCTTCGCCACCATCGTGGATCACGGCGATGAAGTTTTATTGCCCGCTCCCTACTGGACGACGTATCCGGAGTGCATCAAGTTGGCCGGCGGAATCCCCGTTGAAGTTTTTGCCGACGAAGCGCAGAACTATTTGGTAACCGTCGAACAACTTGAAGCGGCACGTACCCCCAAGACCAAAGCACTTCTCTTCTGCTCCCCCAGCAACCCAACCGGCTCTGTCTACTCGCCCGCGCAGGTAAAGGCGATTGCAGAGTGGGCGCTCAAAAACGAAATCTGGATCATCTCGGATGAGATCTACGAACACTTGCTCTACGACGGGGCAGTAGCACCTAGTGTTCCTGTTCTTCTTCCTGAAATTGCCGACCGCACAATCATTCTCAATGGCGTTGCCAAGACATATGCGATGACTGGATGGCGCGTGGGTTGGATGATCGGACCCAAGGACGTCATCAAAGCCGCCACAAACCTGCAATCGCACATGACGAGCAACGTTTCAAACGTCTCACAACGCGCTGCAATTGCTGCGCTCACCGGGGATCTCTCTGCAGTTCATAAAATGGGAGAAGCCTTTGACCGCCGACGCAAACTCATCGTCGGTCTGCTCAACGAAATTCCTGGATTTGTTTGCCCGATGCCCCAAGGCGCCTTCTACGCATATCCGTCCGTAAAAGGCGTCTTGGGGAAAACCATCCGTGGAAAAACCCCTCATACATCTGCCGAATTGGCGACGCTGATTCTGGAAGAAGTTGAAGTTGCCGCAGTACCTGGTGAGGCTTTCGGCCCATCTGGGTATTTGCGATTCTCGTACGCACTCAGCGATGCAGACATTGTCGATGGAATCGGACGAGTCAAGAAGTTGATGGAAGAAGCGGTCTAAATCTTAGTTAAGGCTTAGGCCTACAAGATTCACTTCTGGTTCAAGGAATATCCCGAATGCTTTCTGCACCTTTTCTTGCGCCTCTTTAGCAAGGGCGGCGATATCTGCCGCGGTTGCGTTTCCTGAATTGGTCAGCGCTAGAACGTGCTTGCTAGAAATGCGAGCACCTGAATGCGCATCGCCTTTATGAACTCCAGCGTTCTCCATCAGCCATGCCGCTGAAGTCTTCACACGACCATCTGGTTGCACCCAACGGGGAGCATCTTCGGGAAGTCTCGAAGCAATCTCTGCACTGACAATCGGGTTGGTAAAGAAGGACCCAGCCGACCACGAATCGTGGTCTTTGGGATCTAGCAACATGCCCTTGCTCTCGCGCAATTTCAACGTCGCCGCTCTCGTTGCCACCACGGCTGCTTTCCCGCCGACTTCGATACCCAGTTCTCGCGCCAGTTCGGCGTAACGAATGGGCGTGGATACCTCGCCAATGCGCAGTTGGAAGCCGACGTCCAAGATTACGTAACGATCTCGCTCTGCTTTAAACCGCGAATTTCGGTATGTGAAGTCGCATTCGGAGTTGGTAAAAGTTCTGACCATTTTCTCTTTGCGGTCGTAGGTGCGCACTCGCGTGATGAACTCGGAAACTTCATGGCCGTATGCACCAATGTTCTGAATCGGGGCAGCACCCACTGTTCCCGGAATCCCACTGAGAGTTTCAAGCCCGGCGTATCCGCGGGCGATGGTGGTTGCAACAAAGGCGTCCCACACTTCTCCCGCGCCGATGGTCAGCGTTGCGCCACTGCACGCATCAACTTCGGCTTCCACGTCCGAACTTGCAACATGAATGACGACGCCTTTGAAACCTTCATCGCTTACAAGAACATTGGTGCCGCTACCTAGAATCAAAATGGGCTTGCCGGCCTCATCGGCTGCTTGAACGGCGGCAATGATTTCGGCTTCGTTGCAGGCGTTGACGATTTCTTGAGCGGGTCCCCCTACGCGGAAACTTGTGTAGTCCGAGAGCTGGCTCATGGCTTAAAGATTAGCGACGCGGGCTCAAGATTGCATTCTTGCCCCGGAAGCGATCCAGGATGCGGTCGTAGTTCTTCTTCGACTGCACTTCGCGGAAGGTCTCATCCACGTCGTGGTAACCATGGTGGCGATCTTGAATAAGGGGCAAGTCCATCTGCAGCAAATGCCCGCTCGTCTGGCGCAGTTTGAGTGAGAACTCGATGTCGGCGTTTCGGTAGTAGATGGCCCGCGTACTGAATCCGCCTACCTCAAGGGCTGCCTGTCGATCAAGGGCCATGAAGTAACTAAAGAGGACATCAACTTCGCCGACTCCTTTGTCATCGACGCTTCGCCAGTCATCTTCAAGATTGATAAGGCCACCGCGCCAACCGACAGCGGAAAATTCATGTTTCTTCAACTCGGTGAGGGCTGGGGAGACCGCATCGCCCGTGAAAAGTGTCGAAGGATCCATCAGAACCAAATACTCGGAATTCACATTCTGCAATAGTGCATTCGCGGCCTTACCCCAGCCGCACTCTTCCACCACTTTTATGACAACCGTCGTCTCGTCGACAAGGTCTTCCAGTGATCCAACTTCGTCCAGGCAGAAAAGAACTATTGGTGTCTCGCAATATGCGCGTATGGACTTCACCGTCTCAATTGCATCCTCCTGAAAACCAGAGACGATCATGGTGATCGCGATCTCGCACCGGTTCAGGACTGGCTTTATCGCTCGAAGAGTATCCGCCAAGATGTATCTGATTCGCTTGTGCAATTCAAAGGAAGCCGCCACGTCGATGACCTCCCAACCAGCATCTGCAATCTCATCGCGAAGTCGATCCGCGAGGGCAAAATCCTTGGCAGCCCTTGCTAGTTGGCGTTCCTGCCCCAGTTTCCAGATTGCATCTGGTGCAGTCATGACTTTTCGACCAGCGCCTTTGTCATTCCTAATACCTTGACGCCATCGGAGGTGGCACTGATGGTGAGGCGAATGTATGCGCCATCGACCTCAGCCACAGTCGCAGAGACGGTGAGGTCTACTTCCTTTCCTGCAGGAACAATGACTGGCTTTGTGAATCGCGCAGAGAATTCTTTTACGGCAGCAGGACCACCTGCCCAATCAGATATGAATTTGCCGGCCAAGGCCATCGTCAACATCCCGTGTGCAATCACATTAGGCAGGCCAACCGACTTTGCGAAAGCTTCGTCTTGGTGGATCGGATTCTGATCTCCGCTTGCATCGGCGTACTTCTTCAACAACTCTCGATCGATCCAGAAGATGCGTTCGGCAATGACATCGCCGACCTTGATCATGCGCGCACCACCAATGTGGACCATGTCGAAACTACTAACTCGCCAGCTGAGTGAAGGTCCGAGCGAACAGTCACAATCTCATTTCCTGCCACGGCTTTGTAATTTTCAATCGTGGAGGAACACGTGAGAACGTCTCCGGCGATGATGGGACGAAAGACTTCGAACTTCTGATCGCCGTGGACAACGCGCGACCAATCCAAGCCAACAGATGGATCAGAGAGAAGTTCTTGGGATTGCTCAAGGGAGATTCGAATAGAGAAAGTGGGCGGTGCAACGGTGAGGTCCTCTTCGCCAATAACGGTAGCGAAGGCGGCTATCTCAGAGGCTGTAACAGGAAATGACTTCGCACCAGGAAATGTGCGCCCGACGGAATCGGGATTGAGCATTAACGAGTTTCGCGGTGAAGGGTTGAAGCCTTGCAACGTGGGCAGAACTTCTTGAGCTCAAGACGGTCTGGGTCGTTACGACGGTTCTTCTTGGTGATGTAGTTGCGTTCTTTGCATTCAACGCATGCCATGGTGATCTTTGGACGAACGTCCGCACTCTTGCTTGCCATGGTCTTGCTCCTTCGCCGATTGGAACTGGATTTAACTAAATATAAGAGGCGTAAGAATAGCCGACAGGGGTACTGGAGGAGAAATCCGAGCCTAATGGGGTTCCCAGGACGCCCAATTCCAAGGAACCGAGCGTGCAGACCGCCAATTCAACCTATTTAACGAGGATTCGGCGAAGATCTTCTGATTTTTGGAAATATTGGTACCAGAAGAACGGGAAGACCACGCCAAATAAAACTCTCCCCAGCAATCGGAAGGTTGGCACTTGGGCACCCGGGTCAATGACTCCAGCCACCAGAGGGTCGATGATCACGCGAAAAATCGCACCCAGCACGATTGCGAATTTCACATACGTGATAGCAACTCTTCTGCGTTGAACCAGGACACGAATGAGGATGAAGAGCCCGATTGCATGGCCTCCTCCAACGAAAGCCTGATAGGTCATCAATCCCTTCGACCAACCATTTTGAATAAGTACGTCTCGATCAAGAAAGACCAGCGATAAATAAAGGGAGTAGACGAAGAGCAACATACCCAAAGCGAAAATGAACAGGTTGAGCAGGCCAACCATCGGCTTGGCTTGCTCCGGAAGAATCTCTGCCTCTTTGGTTTCCACTTTCACCGCCCACTATCTCGTAGTACCAAAAATACCTGATGGCGAGAGCAAAAAGTTAAGCGCCTGCAAACTTCCGTTGGGAAGCCTGCAGGCTTTTATTAGTAGCGGAGGCCGGATTTGAACCGGCGACACAGCGATTATGAGCCGCTTGCTCTACCAAGCTGAGCTACCCCGCCGAGCCCCCCAACGGAATCGAACCGTTGACCTTTTCCTTACCATGGAAACGCTCTACCAACTGAGCT
>JANXZB010000075.1 GCA_025355765.1 Actinomycetes bacterium | reverse complement strand
AGGGCAACTCCATTGACAGCAGCGATGACCGGTTTGTGTGTTGCCAAGTCAGGAATGAAGTCATCGGGTGGAATCGTCAGTTGTTGTTCCGACATTTCCTTCAAATCGGCACCAGCACTAAATGCAGTTTCACCTACTGCTGTGATGATTAAGACTTTGGCCTGATCATCCCTGGTGAAGGAATCCACGGATTCGCGTATCCCGTCACGGACGACAGAGTTCAGGGCATTGCGTGAATTGGGTCTGTTGATGGTGATGGTGGCGATGCCCTCTGAAACTTCATATAGCAACTCGTCGTTGGTCATAATTCTGCCTTCAGACCAAGGCTTCGAGCGATGAGCATTTTCTGCACTTCACTTGTCCCTTCGCCAATTTCCAATACTTTTGAATCACGGTAATGTCGAGCAACCGAGTATTCGTCCATGAATCCATAGCCACCGAAGATCTGCGTGGCCGCCCGTGCGTTATCCATTGCTGCGTCACTTGCAACTAGTTTGGCAATCGAAGCTTCGGTTTTAAAGTCCTTACCTGCCGCTTTCAGGGAAGCCGCTTGGTAGTAGGCAAGGCGTGCCACATGGGTGCGGGCTTGCATCTCCGCAATTTTGAACGCAATCACTTGATGCTGGCCGATCATTTTCCCGAAGGCTTTGCGTTCTTTCGCATAGCGCACCGATTCATCGATGCATCCTTGTGCCGCGCCCACTGCAAGGGCGGCGATGGCGATGCGTCCGTCATCTAAGGCGTTAAGGAAATTGGCATAGCCGCGACCACGCTCACCTAGGAGATTGCCCGCGGGCACACGTACTTCGGTAAATGAAAGTGGATGCGTATCGGAGGCGTGCCACCCAAGTTTGAAATATGAGGGTTCAACAACGAAGCCAGGGGTTCCATTTGGAACGATGATTGTGCTGAGTTCCTTGCTTCCATCGGCCTTCGTCCCAGTTACGCAGGCAACGATGACCAAGGATGTGATCGATGTGCCCGAATTGGTGATGAAGGTTTTGGCGCCGTTTATTACCCACTCATCTCCTTGAAGCCGAGCCGTTGTGCGCATGCCACTGGCGTCACTGCCTCCATCGGGTTCGGTGAGACCGAATCCAGCCAGTGCTTCGCCAGCCACGAGTGCAGGAAGATATTTTTTTCTCTGCTCATCGTTGCCGGTTTGGAAGATCAACATCGACCCTAGGCCGACTCCTGCTTCAAGTGTGACGGCCACGCTCTGATCAACGCGTGCCAACTCCTCGATTGCAAGGCAGAGTGAGAGGAAATCGCCACCCATGCCACCAACTTCTTCAGGGAAGGGGAGACCGAATATCCCCATGGCCCCCATCTTTTTGATTACCTCGTAGGGAAAGGTCTGCTCCCGATCGTGCTTGGCGGCAACGGGTGCGATAACTTGATTGGCGAAGTCCCGCACTGTCTCTGCCAAAGTCTGATGATCCTCTGACAACTGCATTAGGGCTGAGTTCATTCTTCCACCATTCTTTTGTTATCCATGAGTGCGACCGCCGTTTTTGAACGAATCGCCAACCCAGTCGTGTCACGAAGCCAACGACTTGTGTCGAGTAGTGCTGTGAAATCGATGCCAGTCGATATTCCAAGTCCATGTAATTGCCAGACGAGATCTTCGGTAGCCAAGTTCCCGGTTGCGCTCTTAGCAAATGGGCACCCGCCTAAACCACCGATAGAGGAATCAACCGTGGTGATTCCTTCTTGCAGGGCGGTGAGCGTGTTTGAGAGAGCCTGTCCGTAGGTATCGTGAAAGTGAACGGCAAGGAGAGACCGTGCAATTCCGCGCGCATCCAAGGCGTCCAGGAGATCTATAACATCCCCAGGTGTTGCAACACCGATGGTGTCGCCAAGTGAGAGTTCAGTGATTCCATCTGCGAACAACCTCTCTGCGACATCGACTATTTGTTTTGTCGCAACTTTTCCTTCCCATGGATCGCCGAAACACATCGAGATATACCCGCGCACCTTCAGGTCGGCATCTCGTGCTTGTTTGATAACGGGGGTAAAGATGTCGAGCGAGCCCGCGACCGTACTGTTGAGGTTTGCTCTGGCAAAGGATTCTGTGGCACTGGCGAATACCGCAACTTCGCGAATTCCCGTCTTCAGGGCGCGATCGAGGCCCCTTTGATTCGGAACCAGCGCGCTCAATCGATGCTTCGGAAGCAGAGGTGCCAGTTCGGCAAGTAGCTCTTCCGCATCTTCCAACGCGGGGATGAGATCGGGACGTACGAAACTGGCGACCTCGACCGCCGGAAGACCTGCTCCGATGAGACGTTTGATGAGTCCTACTTTTACGAGAGTGGAGAGAACCTGAGTTTCATTCTGCAGGCCATCGCGCGGTCCTACCTCGTAGACAGTGACTGCTTTGGGCAACCCTTTGCGATCAAACATCTTCAACCACCTCAAGTAGGAGTTGGCCAACACGGACGTTGGCGCCGAAAGTGACGTTGCAGCGTGCGACATGGCCAGGACGTCTAGCGCGGACGACGTGTTCCATCTTCATAGCTTCAATAACTACAAGAGCGTCACCGACTTCTACCTGGTCTCCGACTGCCACGTTCACAGCGATGACGACTCCTGGCATCGGACTTACGATCTCATCACTGAGTTGATCGCTGGAGGCTCGTCGATAACCAGATTCTTTGACAAACCAAGTGCCAAATGTTCGGTGATGGAGCCAGATATCGGTGTCATCTTGGAAAGAATCAACAACAAGTTTCGAATCACTTTCGGTTGGTACGTCGTAGCGCACGCCGTCAACATAGGCTGCGATAGTCGAGAGGGGCATGCCGTTGAGGCGCCAACCGTCGGCTCGCCAGGGTCCAAGGATTGTTGATTGGGTGGCGATTGTTGCGAAGGCCGAGAGCACGGCCGCAGATGGATGTGCTCTTGCGAGTTGGTGTGCTTCAAGATATTTCGTGTCGTAATTGGATTCTCGAACATCGGCTTGTCCCAAAAGCGCGATCAAGAAGTCGATATTGGTGGTCACGCCGAGCAAGACGGTATCCGAAAGCACGTCTTTCAAGCGCATCAGCGCGGAGTCTCGGTCTTCGCCCCAGCAGGATATTTTCGCCAGCATCGGATCAAATGAAGAGGAAACGATTGCACCACTTTGGATCGCAGTATCTATAACAGAGTGGGGAGCGGCGGGGGCAGAAAATCTCCCTATGACCCCGCCAGTAGGAAGGAAACCATTGAAGGCGTCTTCGGAATAAATACGTGCCTCGATTGCATGTCCGCTCAAGTGGGCGCTCGGTATTACGTCCTTGAGTAGATCTCCGGCGGCAAGTCGAAGTTGGCATTCGACAAGGTCCAACCCTGTAATCAGCTCGGTGACTCGGTGCTCCACTTGCAGACGAGTGTTCATCTCCATGAAGTAGAAAGTCTCGGGGGAGTCGGCGTCTACCAGGAACTCGATAGTGCCCAAGTTTTGGTAGCCGATTGCCGATGTCAGCGATACAGCTGCCGCGCCCATGATCTCGCGATTGGCTTGCGAGAGTCGCGGAGCAGGTGCTTCCTCGATGACCTTTTGGTGGCGTCGCTGCAGTGAGCATTCCCGTTCGCCCAGATGCGTGCTGTTGCCGTGATTGTCGGCGACAACTTGGAACTCAATGTGACGCGCATGCAGAAGATACTTTTCGACGAGCAAGGTGTCGTCGCCAAAAGATGTTAGAGCCTCTCGCCTAGCGACTGGAAGTACATCTCGGAGTTCCTTGAAATCATGGGCAACGTGGAGTCCTTTGCCGCCGCCGCCAGCAGCTGGCTTTACAAGCAGCGGATACTGCATGCCTGCACAGGCATCGAGTAAATCTTCATTGGACATTTCCGGCTCACCGATTCCGGGCACCACGGGCACTCCCGCATTCAATGCGTACTCTCGGGCTGAAATCTTCTCGCCCATGGCTGTCATTGCATGCGCGGGCGGGCCGATGAAAATAAGTCCTGCCTCCTGACATGCTTTGGCAAGTTCAGCATTCTCGGCGAGGAAGCCGTAGCCGGGATGGATCCCTTGAGATCCACTTGCCAGAGCAACCGCGATTATCTGGGCGATGTCCAGGTATCCAGATTGCTTGAGATCTTCCAGGAGATAGTTTTCAGAAATTCGTTGGGTGTGCAGAGAGCCGCGATCGTGGTGGGTGTAAACCCCAACCGCATCGATACCAAGGCGTTCCAGTGTTGCGTTGATTCGTAGCGCGACTTCTCCGCGATTGGCAATGAGGACTTTGTTAAACACCATTACATCCGAAAGATTCCGAAAGAGCTTGCCGGCAACGGTGAGAGACCCGAGACCGACAAGGCTAATGAGAGAACCCGCCGGGTATCTCGTGGATCTATGATTCCATCGTCCCAGAGCCGGGCAGTCGAGAAGTACGCGCTGCCTTCCTCTTCATATTTTGTGCGGATAGGCGTTTTGAAGACCTCAATCTGCTCGGTGGTCCACTCTTCGCCTCGCGCAGCAAGTTGATCCATCTTGACCGTTGCAAGTACGGAGGCAGCTTGCTCTCCGCCCATGACTGAGATTCGAGCATTGGGCCACATCCATAAGAAACGTGGATCGTAGGAACGTCCGCACATCGAGTAATTGCCGGCACCAAATGAGCCGCCGATGATCACCGTGAATTTCGGAACTCGGGTGCAGGCAACAGCGGTCACCATCTTGGCGCCGTGTTTTGCAATGCCACCTTCTTCGTATTCGCGCCCAACCATGAAGCCCGAGATATTCTGCAGGAATACCAGCGGAATCTTGCGCTGATCGCAGATTTCGATGAAGTGAGCGCCTTTGAGGGCAGATTCGCTAAAAAGGACGCCGTTGTTTGCGATGATTCCGACGGGGTAGCCGTCAATGTGTGCGAATCCAGTGATAAGGGTTTCGCCGTATTCGGCCTTGAACTCGAGGAATCTGCTGCCGTCCACGATTCTCGCAATGACTTCGCGAACGTCGTATGTGGTCCTTGAATCGGTCGGGACAATTCCAAGAAGTTCCTCATCAACATATAGAGGCGGTTCAATATCTTCGGCGGCTGTCAACCAACTCACGCCTTGAGGGAGTGTGGAGACGATCGAACGAACGACCTTAAGTGCTTCGCCTTCGCTCTCGGCTAGGTGATCGGTAACGCCGGAAATACGTGAGTGCATTGCCCCGCCGCCTAGATCTTCTGCCGTTACTTCTTCTCCAGTTGCCGCCTTCACTAACGGCGGGCCACCTAAGAAGATGTGACCTTGTCCTGCGACGATGACGTTCTCATCGCTCATGGCGGGAACGTAGGCACCTCCCGCGGTACATGCGCCAAGCACGGCAGAGATTTGCGGAATACCGGCCGCACTGAGTTTGGCCTGATTGAAAAATATCCGCCCGAAATGATCTCGATCGGGAAAGACTTCGTGTTGAAGCGGAAGGAATGCTCCGCCCGAATCCACGAGATAGATGCAAGGAAGATTATTCGCCAGAGCAATGTCCTGTGCGCGCAAATGTTTCTTCACGGTCATGGGGTAGTAGGTCCCGCCTTTGACCGTCGCGTCATTGGCGATGATCATGCAGGCGCGAGCGTTGATCATTCCGATACCCGTGATTAATCCTGCGCCCGGCGCCTCATCGTCGTACAAGCCATTGGCTGCAAGGGGAGAGAGTTCAAGAAACGGAGATCCCGGATCAAGAAGTTGAGTGACGCGATCCCGAGGCAGCAACTTTCCGCGTTCTTCATGACGGATGCGCGTACTTTCCGGGCCACCGAGGGCAGCGCGTGACATCTGCTCTGTGAATTCCTTGATGAGATTGCGGAAGGTGCTATCTCTTTCTCGGAAGGAAGGGTCGCGAACATCCACGTTGCTCAATATGCGTGGCATACTCATGGCTCTCCGCTACTGTTAGTGATCATTAACATTGTTAGGATAGCCGCTTGGCCGCTGAAATTGAAAGACCCTGGGGCCATTTCTTGAGATGGAGGACTGATGGGGACTCGTGAGCGGCTACTCGAGAATGGCGCTGCGCTCTTTGCCGCCAAGGGGTTCCACGGAGTAGGCGTTGAGGAACTGGGCGAATCCGTGGGTCTGACAGGACCCTCTATGTATCGACATTTCCGAACCAAGAGCGCCTTGCTCGCCGAGATGCTTATTACCGTCAGTCAGTCACTTCTTGAGGGCGCGACGCAGGTCATCGAAGAGGACCTTGAACCCAAGCAGACTCTCTTGGCGCTCATCAACCGTCATGTCGAATTCGCCATCACGTATCCAGATCTCATCCGGGTTCATGAGCGCGATTTTGGAAATCTGGAAGAGGAGGATGCTCGTCAGGTCCGGCGTCTTCAGCGTCGTTATGTCGAACTCTGGGTAGAGCAAATTCAGCGAGTCCGGCGAAGCGAAACTGCCGAGTCCGCCCGCACAATGGCGCATGCCGTCTTCGGTCTTCTCAACTCAACGCCGCGCCTGCAATCGGGACAGCGACGCAATGAGGTTGCCTTGCTTATGGTCGGCCTTGCGCAAAGGGCCCTGCTTTCCTGACCATTCCGTTCCACATCCCGGATTCATAGGACGCTCTCTGTGCGACTCACATTCTCAGGCGAGGTCTGGTACTGGCGCGGACCCTCGCCTTTCCACTTCGTCACGGTTCCCGAAAGGCGGGCGCTAGATTGTTCCGCTGAAAAATGTCGTTAGGGCTCGAGAGGACATTAATCTCGGAGATGTGATCGAAGTTGATCTCATCCTGGATGTAGGGAATTGAACTAAAAGCACCTTCATATCGTTGCCAAGGTATCGACACCTTTGGAAGGGGTTGCGCCATGCAAAATGGAATGAGTCGTCGCGTATGGGTGGCAATCAGCTTGATCGCCGTCGTCGGGATTATTCCGATTGATTCCGCCGCAGGATCCACGCTTTCTATCAGATCGACCGCCTTGGGAAAGATTGTCGTGAATAGCAAGGGTATGACGGCATATTTCTATGATCTGGACAAACCGGATTCCGGCGTTAGCGCCTGTAGCGGTCAGTGCGCGGTGAATTGGCCGTACTTGCCGGCACCGGGCAACTGGCGATCAACGGCAGACCCATTTACACCTTCGTTGGCGATTCGACGAGAGGTTCAACTAAAGGTCAGGGTGTAAGCGGAGTCTGGTTTGCGATCTCTCCGACTGGAGCCGAAATAAAACCAGCCGTTTCTGCAACCCCCTCAATTTCGCCTTCGCCATCTTCCACACCATTAAGTACACTCGCGCCCGCGTCATCTCCTTCGCCAACAGTTAGTTCGACGGCAGGAACCTACTCATATTCAAATTATTGAGGGCACCTCAGGTGGATCGTCTTCTATTAAATCCCTGAACAGCATTGCCAATTGGCCAGGCATCAGGATTTCCGAAGTTAAACAAGTTCGTCCTGTGTCCACCAGTAATGGCGAAGAAAGGCGGTTCGCTCCAACCCAAAGAGTGCCGAAGTATCTATTTCGAACGCAGTTACTCGGGAAAGAAACCATGTTTCGCTCACTTCATAGTCTCTCCCGTTAAATGAATATTTGTTTCGACGTTTCCAAATGTGTGATCTGATATCAAAGTCCATCAATCCGGTTTCTTCCCTAACTCCACGCCTGGCCGCTTCTTCAGGGGATTCGCCTTTTTCGATTCCTCCGCCGATTGGACACCAATAAATATTTGACGGCTCGCTTTGGTCTTGTCCCTGGAAAAGTAGTAGCGACATAAATCATCAACCAATAGAACGCGTGCCGTGCGCCGAATAGTGGGATCGGCTCTCACTGTGCTTCTGTGGCTTCTTCTGTAGCTATGACGATTGGTTTGCGCTCCAGAAGCGCGGCCGCGATTAACGGTCCAACGATGTCGGCCTGCCATTGACGAGCACCTTGAGCAATAAGACTCTCCGCGACTGCCTCTTTATTGAGAGTCATCGTCGCGCCTTCTGGTGGATTCCAGCAAAGCCTTCGTACCAACTCAGGGGAGATGAGATTCTCAGGCGGAATCGAGAGTTTCTCTGCTGCTGTTTCGATCGCGGCTCTCGCGTGAGACAGAGGAGCAAATTTTGCAGGGAACTTATCTCGCCAAATTTTGACTGGGGGCATGGATTCCGTGTCGGCCCGCATCAATGGCCAATGGCTTTCTGGAACGGCGATGCCGGCGCGGATTGCGGTAAGCCATTGCGCGCTATGTTCGAACCAGCGTGCGCGAGCTCCAATTGGTCTGAGTACCTTCTCCATCTCGGCTCGTGTCTTGGGGACATGCATCGCGAGTTCTAGAAGAGCAGCATCAGAGAGAAACTTTCCTGGGGCCACATCTGCCTCACGCGCCAAGTTGTCCCGCTCATGCCAGAGAGATTTGATAATCGCCAACTGGTCACGGCGCTTTACGTTGTGAATTCCAGATGAGCGTCGCCAAGGTTCCTTTCGTGGAGATGAAGGCGGTGCTTGCAGGATTGCGCTGAATTCCTGGGCAGCCCATTCCATTTTTCCTTGAGCTTTGAGTAGTTCGCTTATCTTTTCTCGGAGTTCTACGAGCAATTCCACGTCAAGTGCCGCATATGTAAGCCACTCCTCCGGAAGAGGACGATGCGACCAGTCGACGGCGCTGTGTTCCTTTGCAAGAGATATTCCGAGAAGGCTCTCAACAAGGGCGCCAAGTCCAACGCGGGGAAGGCCGGCGATGCGTCCACCTAGTTCGGTATCAAATAATCTCGATGGAAGCAGTCCGACCTCGCGAAGACATGGCAAGTCTTGCGTGCTTGCATGGAGGATCACTTCGTCGGTACGAATCAACTTGTTGAGGGCGTGAAAGAGCGGATGAATTTCAAAGGGATCGCTCTGATGAAATGGAATGGGGTCTATGAGCTGAAGGCCGCCACCAGTGCGTTTGATTTGAATCAGATAAGCGCGCGAACTGTACTTGTACCCTGATGCGCGCTCTGCATCAATGGCAAATGCACCGGTTCCACGCTCGAGTAGATCGATGGCATTGCCGAGTTCTTCCTCGGTGGTAATTACCGTTGGTGTGCCACCGATCGGCATGAGAAGCGGGGTGGCGGCATCGCTTTCTGGAGTTGGCTCAGTCATTGATTAACGGCGACCACGATTATTTATGTTCGCTTGTGGATTGATTGCGGTCACGCCCTCGGGAACTGGCTGGAGACCTGATAGCTCTGCGAGGAGAGTGGACCAACCCGTTATGTGCGTTCGAATGTCATTGGGGCTTGAGACCAGTGGAGTCCACGATGCGCGGATTTCAATTTCTGCTTCATCGCTTCGCGGGGAGAGTTTTCCAAATGAGGCGCTGGCAACTCGAGTCACTGTCCCACTTGCGGCGACGTATTTGCATCCAGCAAGGGAGAGAGATTCCAAAAGCCAATTCCAACCGACCTCGGGGAGAAGGGGATCCTCTTGCATCGCAACGTCTACATCGGCGCGAACGTAGGTAACGCAGCGGAATTCGCCTTCCCAAGTTTCTTGACCACCCGGTTCGTGAAGAAGAACGAAGCGACCTGATGCAATTTCGTCTTCGGCATCTCCAACCAAGCCGTTGCTGACGTCTGCAGATAAGGCGTAGGAGAATGCTGCTAATTTTTGCGGCGCGGGAACCTCTTCGAGAAGTATCTCCGCGCGGGGAGTAAAGGCGCGCAGGACGTCGACTACTTTTCCAAAACCATTTGCGTCCACTACCTCAATGTAAGGACAACTACGGGCCAAAGGTGGGAGGCGGGGCGGTAGCCTTCGGCACATGGCCATCTTCCTTGCGCTGTTCTCATCTTTGCTATGGGGCAGTGCGGATTTTGAAGGCGGGCGATTGGCCAAGCGACTTCCCGCAATTGCGGTGACAGGGATGTCGCAAGCCATTGGATTGCTTTTCGGTTTGATGATTGTCGTTATCACCGAGCAATGGAGGGCTCCTGCTTTTGGACATGGCGGGTACTTCATTCCGGCGGTAATCGCAGGTATTACTGGGTATCTCGGACTTGTCATGTTGTATGCGGGGTTGGCTAGCGGTCGTATGGGAGTTGTCTCACCGATTAGTTCGCTCTGCGCAATCATTCCGGTGACTGTCGCTCTTCTATCTGGCGAGCACGTGCCTTACGTCAAAGGAATCGGCATTGCTGTCGCACTCATCGGCGCTTTTTGCGCGAGTGGGCCCGAGATTTCACAAGGGCTGCCGCTGCGCCCTGTGCTTTTTGCCGTAGGCGCTGCTGCGGGATTTGGGACCGCACTTGTCTTCATGGCGAAAGGCTCTGTCTCAAGCGCGCTTATGACAATGGTGACAATGCGCCTTACGACGTTTTTAATCTCTTCATCCATCGCGCTCAAGTATCGCAGCGTGGGAGGGATCAAGCCTTCACATCTTCGACAATTAATCTTTGTCGGCGTCGCAGACTTTTCGGCCAACCTCCTTTTAGGTATCGCATCAACCCGTGGACTCGTTTCGATCGTAATGGTTCTGGGTTCGCTCTTTCCGATCATGACGGCTATCTTGGCCTTCAAGATTCTCCACGAGAGATTGCATCGTGTTCAGTACGTTGGAATAGCCCTAGCCGTCGTTGGAGTTGCGATTATCTCTGGGTCTTGATTGGAAAGGTGCCCGTGTGAAAGATCGTTGCTTCCAATTCCTCGGTCTCGATCTTCTCAAAATGAGCAAGTAGATCCAGGTAATCCACTTTGTATTCCCCGCCGACGTGCGAGGTGATGCTTAGCTCCAGTTGCGAAATCAATTGGGCGTCCAGGAGTTCAGAGATCAAGGAAATCCCACCCTCAATGGAGAGGGTGCTGCCAAATTCCCAACGAGCCCGTGCAACTGCCTCAACTGGTGAAAGGGTCCACCAGTGGGCTTTTGGGTTCTGGTCCAGGACGCTGGGGCGCGTGTGAGAAAGGATGGCGAGGGGGACTGGGGTTTTTTCGTATCGCTCATTTCGAGCAGTGTTGCCGCCGATGAGGATCGCATCGCATAGCCGGCGCCTAGCCAGAAAGCGCTGACGGTCGATAGGGGTTGTGACGGTGTCGGAGGTCCCGAGGAAAGTGCTGGAGCCATCGGCGCCAAGCACCAGGGATGCGATCACGGCCATGGGCGAACTCTAACCCGCGAAAATGTCAGTGGGCCTTGCTAGCGTGCAGTCATGATCATCGACTGCGATACCTGCGTTGTGCGAGATATTGCCTGCCAAGATTGCGTGGTTACCTTTCTATTGGCTCCGGCCGAAGATGTGAGCGAGAAGACTGTTGAGGCCATCGGATTGCTCTCCTCACGCGGGATTGTGCCTCCCATGCGCTTCCAGAAGGCCGTTCTGGGCTAATTCCAAGGTTTGCCACCCCCTGGCCAGGTTGAGTCGACAGGGATGCCCCGTTAACCTGACGAGATGAAATCAGCCAAGGTGGTCAGGGTGCTCCTTGCCCTCACGACCTTGATGGGGATCGCATCCACTACTCCGGCACTTGCCGCCCCTTCGTTGCAGGACGTACAGCGCCAAATCGTCGCCCTTCAGGAACAGGCAGCAGCATCCGCCGAGGGAGCCCAGGCCGCCAAAGTCCAACTTCAACAGCTCACCCGCACTCTTTCGGGGATTCGCCAGCAAGCAGCTGTCCAAGGGGCAAGCGTGACCCAACTGCGAAAATCCCTAGGCGCCATTGCTATCGCCCAGTACCAATCCGGTGGCCTAAGCCAAGGGTTGGAACTTCTCTTCTCTTCAGATCCGACGCTCTACTTATCCTCGGCCGGTTCCTTAGACTCAATTACCAGGCGTAAATCTCTTCAACTCCATCGCTACGCCGCTGCCAGACAACGACTAGATGCGACGACGTTAACGGTCAACGACAAACTCTCTCTGGTGCGGGCGACCCAAGCCCGACTAGCTGCGCAGACTGCACTCGCGAATTCAAAACTCAAAGATGTCGAGCGGCTCTTGTCGAAGTTGAAAAAAGCCGATCGGATTCGTCTTGCCAAACTCACCGCCAAGGCGAATGACGATGAACAGAAGTCGTCGCTGGCATTTGCCAAGGGAGTAGGAAAAGGTTCGGGTCGCGGGGGAATCGCGATCAAATTCGCACTTAAGCAAATTGGCGATCTCTACGTTTTTGGTGCGGCCGGAATGATCTACTGGGATTGTTCGGGCCTTACCATGCGCGCCTATCAAGCCGCTGGTGTCTCTCTTCCTCACTCGGCAGCCGCGCAATCCAATTACGGCAAAAGAGTCCCCCTCAACGCACTTCGCCCTGGAGATATGGTCTTCTTCGGTTCACCGATTTCGCACAACGGAATTTATCTCGGCGGAGGCAGAATGGTGGATGCTCCTCACACGGGTGCGCGCGTTCGAGTGGAGTCATTTGGTTCCTACTTCGGAAGTCTGCGACTTGTCGCCGCGCGTCGGTTCTAAATGAAGAAAATATTGTTCGTAACAAATGATTTCGGCCCTCGTGCAGGCGGAATTGAATCCTTCATCATGGGATTGGTCGAACGTCTTCCATCAGGCTCGGTGACTGTCTACACCTCCTCACAAGGTGACACATCAGAGTATGACTCCAAGTGGTTGGCAGATTACGGACTCAGAGTCATTCGCGATCGATCCAGGATGTTGCTGCCAACACCCCGAGTAGGAAAAGCGCTGAAAAAGCTAGTCCAACAAGAAAATTGCGCGGTGGCTTGCTTCGGTGCCGCGGCTCCGCTTGGTCTGCTTGCTACGACTCTGCGCAAGGCGGGAATATCGCGGATCATATCTTTGACGCATGGCCACGAAGTCTGGTGGGCTAAGGTCTTTCCGTTCAATCTGGCGATTCACCGAGTAGGTGAAAGCGTTGATGTCCTCACGTATTTGGGGGACTTCACAAAACGGAGCATTTCCGCGGCTCTCTCCCCGAAGGCACGAGAAGCCATGGTCCGCATTGCACCAGGGATAGATATCTCGCACTTTCACCCAAATGCGAACCCCAGCAAATTGCGCAATGAACTTGGTCTTTCTGAGAACTCTGTGGTCGTGAGCGTTGGTCGATTGGTTCCTCGCAAGGGGCAAGATCGCCTCATTCAGGCCTTGCCGCTCATCCGCAAGATGATCCCCAATGTTCACCTGTTGCTAGTCGGGGAAGGAAAGTATCGAAAATCCCTCGAGAAGATGGTGGAAGAGCAGAAAGTCCAAGACTTAGTCACATTCGTTGGGCGTGTGCAATATCGCCAACTTCCTGAATATTTTAGGTGCGGTGATATTTTCGCGATGCCCTCTCGTTCACGGATGGCTGGGCTCGAAGTGGAGGGACTTGGTATTGTCTATTTGGAAGCTAGTGGGTGTGGGCTTCCAGTAATCGCGGGCAATTCCGGCGGTGCCCCAGATGCAGTGGTGGACGGGGTAACGGGCATCGTTGTCGACGGAACTAATATCAACGAAATCGCGGCGGCAATTGTGCGGGTGCTATCCGATCCTGCCAAGAGGAATGCAATGGGTGCGGCAGGAAATGAATGGGTCGCAACTGGTTGGACGTGGGAAATTTGGTCGGCGAAATTTGCTCAGTTACTTGGGATTTGAAAATACAAGCCCGTGATTGATTGCCAGTGCCACCGCTTGACTCCGATTTGCAACTGAGAGTTTTCGATAAATCGAAGATAGATGAGTTTTAACAGTTGCTTCGCTAATAAATAACTCTGATGCAATCTGTGCCGATGATTTTCCCTTCGGCAACAGTGCCAGGACCTCGAGTTCGCGCGGAGTCAAACTGAAACCATTGTCTTTGCGCATGAGCGCTGCACTGAGTCCCTTTCCGGTAAAACTCAGAGGCGAAGTGTAGGAATGTGAAACCGCCGCCACAACTTCCTTGACGGGATCACTCTTGAGTACATACGCGCTTGCTCCCGCTTCGAGACATGCGATCAAATGAACATCGTCGTCATTGAGTGTCAGAACGACGATGCCGATGGTGGGGGATACACGCCTGGCCCATGTAATCAATTCCAATCCGCTCCCATCGGGGAGGTTGAGGTCGACGATGATGACATGCGGATCCTTGTGGGCAATTTGGGCGAAGGCCTCGTTCTTTGTAGCGGCTTCGCCGATTACGTTGAATCCTTCGTTTTGCAGAGCCGTGCGAAGTCCGTCGCGGACAACTTGATGATCATCGATGAGCAGGACTGAAATTTGATGATTAGATGCTGGCATGTTCTTCAATGGGTACTTGGAGCACGATGCGGGTGCCTTTCGAATCTGATTGGATCTCAACTGAGGAGTTGATAGCCAATGCTCGATCGCGAATACCTTGAATTCCGTATCGCGTCCCGGAGGTTTCTGCTCCGCCAACTCCGTCATCGCTAATTCGAAGCTCGAGTACATTCTCAGCATGGATCAAAGAGATAGTCACTGATGTCGCCAGCGCGTGGGTGGCAACATTCCGGAGAGCCTCTTGAGCAATTCGATAGATCTCATAAGAGAGCTCAGAATCCAACGGAGGCATCTCTTCATCGAGTTCGATCTTCAGTTCGATTCCGACGCAGAGAGTTTGGGCGGTATTTCGGATCTCATCTGCAAGGTTCAGGGTGGAGGCTTGGCGAAGGAAATAAACTTCCCTGCGCACTTTGTCGATGAGCTCAGTTATTGTGAACCGCAGTGTTCTCAACTGGGAGCGGGCATCGATAGTGGTTTCCGGATTTGCCAAGATCAGATCGAGGCAATATCCAACTCCGACTAAGTCCTGTGCGATCCCGTCGTGCAGCTCACGCGCCAAGCGCGCGCGAGCATCCGTTTGCCCCAGATCAGATTCCGTCATAAATGTGTTTTAGTTGTAGAGCGCTTCGATCTCATCGGCGAATTCCTTAGCAACTACGTGTCGCTTGATGGAGAGCTTCGCCGTGAGTTGTCCGCCCGCTATCGTGAAATCCACGGGGAGAATTGTGAATTTGCGGACTGATTCGGCACGACTGACGGCCTTATTTGCCTCGTCCACGCCGGTTTGGATAACTGCGATGAGGTCAGGGTCCTTTGCGAGTTCTGCAACGGAGGTCCACTCTTTCTTGTGTATTGCGACCCATGGCTTGAGAGCATCCAGGTCAAGAGTAATAAGGGCCGCGATGAATGGCTTGTTGTCACCCACGACAACGCATTGGCTCACGAGAGGATGAGCGCGAATTCGATCTTCAAGGACGGCGGGAGCAACGTTTTTGCCTCCCGAGGTCACAATTAATTCTTTCTTTCGCCCCACAATGAAAAGGAAACCTTCGTCGTCAAGGCGTCCCAGGTCGCCGGTCTTGAACCAGCCATCCTCTGTGAAGACTTCGGCGTTGGCGGCATCGTTTTGCCAGTAACCGCGCATGACGATCGGGCCCTTGATCAACACTTCGCCGTCATCATCAATGCGGATCGACGTGCCTGGAATTGGTCGCCCAACGGATCCAATTCGCAGATGGTCGCTGAGGTTGAGTGTTGCGCCGGCAGTGGTCTCGGTTAATCCATATCCTTCAAGAATTCTAATTCCGGCGCCTCGGTAGAAGTGACCGAGGCGTTCTCCTAATGGAGCGCCTCCAGAGATTGCGGCTTCAACTCGTCCGCCCATACCAGTACGTATCTTGGAAAAAACCAATTTGTCGAAGAGGCGATGCTTGATCAGCAGTGGTAGAGGTATCTTGCCCTTGTCGATTGCTTGGCTGTATGCGATAGCGACGCCAGCGGCCTTTCGGAAGATCCCGCCTTTGCCGCCCGCCTCGGCGTGTGCTTCGGCTCCGTTATAGATTTTTTCAAAGATGCGTGGAACTGCCAGAACGAAGGTTGGTTTGAAGGAGCCCAAATCGATGGCAAGCCGCGTGCTCGGGTCGCCGCAATGCGCCATATGCAATCCGGAGCTGACGGCCCCAATTTGCACCATTCGTCCAAAGACGTGTCAACGGGTAGGAATAGGAGAGTTGATCCTCCGGGTTTTAGAAAGAGATCAGGTGCGCCTTGAACTACGTTGCCGCATTCGGCGAGGAAGTTGCCGTGGGTTAGCTGTACGCCCTTGGGTTTTCCAGTGGTGCCAGAGGTGTAGATCAGTGTGGCAAGAGTGTCAGGAACCGAAGCGTTTCGCCGACGGTCGATTTCTTCATCGGATACACCTTCGCCGCTGGTGCTGAGAATATGCATCGCCTCTTCAGTGATGGTCCACATTTTCTTGGTGTGTGCTGGAAGAACAGTCGATACCAGGTCGCGATGAGTTGGAGTTTCGACGATGATCGCAACGGCACCAGAATCGCTAAGGATCCATTCGACTTGATCTGCGGATGAGGTTTCGAAAATCGGAACGACGCAGCCGCCCGCAAACCAAATTGCAAAATCCAAAATCGTCCACTCGTATCGGGTGCGCGCCATGATGGCGACTCGATCTCCAATTTGAACTCCGGCGGCGATCAGGCCCTTAGCGGCAGCACGCACCTCAGATTCGAATTCTCGAGCCGTAACCTCTTGCCATCCTTGTCCCAGAGGGCGCGAGAGCATGATGCGCTCTGGTTCAAACCACGCCCTTTCGGCTACCAGATTTGTGAGATTTCCGGCCGTGGCCGCAGGAACGAGGGCAGGTACGGTCATTTCATTCATGCCTCCTACGCTAGCGCGACTGGAAGCCTAAAGGGAGGGGGTAACCTACAGACATGACCGATACATCCACCGGAAAGATTTCTATTGAGGCCCCCCTTACAAAAGTCGAGGGCATTCTTTTTGACCTAGCCCAATACCCCATGTGGTCCGCGGCAATAAAGTCTGTAGCTGTCCTTGAAAAAGATGAAAAAGGTCGCCCCACCTCAGCGACCATCTCCATCGATGCTGGAATGATGAGAGATCGGGTCACCCTTGAATACGACTGGAGCCAGGCTCCGGGCAAGTTGAGTTTCTCGATGACGGATGCCGACCTCCTAACGGCGATGGATGGTTCCTACACGATCCAAGCCCAGGATGAGGAGACCACCGAAGTGACGTACGAACTGCACGTTGATCTTTCCATGCCCATTCCCGCAATGATGCGTCACAATGCTGAGAAGGCCACTATAAATACGGCCCTAGAGCAGCTCAAGACTTTCGCGGAGAAATAGATGGCTTATTCGATCGGTGTCGACGTCGGCGGCACGAAGGTTCTGGGCGGTGTCGTAAATGAGCACGGGACGGTGCTCGCTCACGCTCGACGCGATACACCGCGGCAAGGCGGCGTTGCATTAACGCAAGCTATCGCCGATGTCGCCCTCGAACTCATGAAAGATTTTGACGTTGAAAGCGTGGGCATTTCCGCCGCTGGTTTTGTTTCATCCGACCGCAAGACGATGTTGGCCACCCCAAATATTGCAGGGTGGAATGGCGTCAATCTGGACAAGGAACTTGGCGCCCTCATCGGCCTACCTCTTGTTATCGAAAATGACGCAAACGCGGCGGCATGGGGTGAAGCGCGCTTTGGCGCTGGCGTGAATGAACACCACTTGATGATGATGACAATTGGTACTGGCATCGGCGGGGGAGTCGTTGTTAACGGCCAGTTATATCGAGGGGCTTTTGGAATCGCCGCGGAGTTCGGACATATGCGCGTTGTTCCGGACGGGCACCTGTGCGGCTGCGGTGCGCGCGGATGCTTCGAACAATATGCCTCGGGTAACGCCCTTCTCAGGCACGCACGTGAGGCCATCAGCGCTTCTCCTGAAGTTGCCCGCAATCTCCTCGCCCTCGGCGATGGCACGGTTGCAGGACTGACCGGAAAGCACATCACTGATGCCGCGCGGCAAGGCGACGCTGTGGCACTTGCCGCTTTCAACACCACTGCTCAGTGGCTGGGCGCCGGCATTGCATCGCTATCGGTTGTATTGGACCCCGCCTGTGTTGTCATAGGCGGAGGAGTCATCGACGCGGGTGAAATCTTACTGGCACCAACTCGGGCCGCCGTTGAAAGGAATATGCCTTTCTCTGGAAAGCATCCATCTCCGCGCATCATTGCTGCCGAACTTGGTAACGAGGCGGGTCTTGTTGGCGCGGCAGATCTGGCGCGCCTCTAAGATTATTCGAACGGGAACTTGAGTTTTATCAAGCGCCGGATTTCATCCATGGATTCCATGATCCGCAAAGTGTCGTCGAGTCTCATCTGAGATGACTCAGTTTTTCCAGCGCGCACTACATTGGCGAACTCGATTGCCTGCTCTCGCCAACCGCCCCCTGGGTAGTCGTTGGGATATTCCGTGACTGAACCATCGTTGAGGACAACTCGCATGGTTGTTGGTCTGTAGAAAGTGGTGTCAATTTCAATTCGCCCATTGGTTCCGCTGATGAAGGCGCGACAGGGCGTGACTGCAACCATGTTCGCTGTCAAAATCGCTTGCGCGCCTGATGCGTAGTCAAAGATTGCTGTGGTCTGACTATCGACGCCCTCGGGAGTGAACGCGGCAGTGGCCGTAATTTTGTCAGGCGGACCAAGAACCATGTGTGCGAGAGATATGGGATAGACGGCCAGATCAAGAAGTGCGCCACCTGCAAACTCGGGGAGCAACAGTCGAGGGATCTGCAGGACAGTCAGTCGTTGTCCATGGTCGGCTTCCATCGAGATTACGCGGCCAATTAATCCGCTCGTGAGAATTTCTCTTGTCCTCACGATGTGGGGAAGAAAGCGAGTCCACATTGCTTCCATCAATGCCACGTTCAACTCTTTGGCCGTATCAATCATGAGCTTTGCTTCGAGTGCATTCACTGCGAATGGTTTCTCGCAGAGAACCGGCTTGCCCGCACGCAGGGCAAGCAGAGTGTTGGATACATGCGAAGGATGAGGGGTCGCTACGTAGATCCCATCGATTTTGGGATCGGCAACGAGTTCTTCGTAACTTCCATACGAGGTGCAGTCGGCAAACTGGGCTGCAAATGTATGACCCTTCTGGGCCGATCTGGAACCAACCGCTTCAACTTTATGGTCTGGAAGACGTTGCAGATCGAAGGCAAATTCTCGAGCAATTCCGCCAGTTCCGATAATGCCCCAGTGAAATGTCTTGTTCATATCTGCAACCTTAAAGGCAGTTAGAGGATCGCGCCATCATCATCTTCATATCCGTCACGAAGATGGTAGAAAAATGAAGCGAGCCCGCCGATGAACACAAGCACACCGGGCCAGGGCTCGATACCAAATGGATTAAATCCAACAATGGCCGCCGTGATTGCATAAATCGGACCAAGGAGCATCGCTAGGAGCGAGTTGCGTTTGGAGCGATCTCGTATCGGCTCAAGTTTCGGATTGGGTTTTTCAAAATGATCTTCCGGATCAGGTCGGTCCAAGTCGTCGAGAAAATTGGTAGGGTGCGATTCATCCAGTGCGAGGCCGGCGATGATCGACTCGAATTCAGCGTCAATGAGATCATTGTCGTTCGGGACAATATCGCTCAGCCAGAATCCATTGGCAACTTCATTAATAAATGCCGACGTTTCTTCGAGGATGACAGGCAAGTCCTCAAATGAGTTCTCGAGAACAATTTCTCGTACAAACGGGGAGGTCACGCTTTGGGAAATAGACAATGCGTTCTCTGAATATTCGCTGTCGGCTTGGTTTGAGTACAACATGATCAAGGGTTGTTCCACCAGATAAAGTTCCTCGTCGATTGTTCGCCAGACTTTTCGCAGAGCAAATCGATTCTTTGGCAAGGACGGTTCTAACAAGATCACGCCGTCGATTTCTTCGCCGAGTAGCTCTGCAAGTCGGAGAACTATGGCACTCGCCATCGAGATGCCGATGAGGAATACAACGCTGCACCGACTTTTCAAAAATGCCAGGGATTGCTCTGAGATTGTTAACCAATCCTGGAGGCCATCTGAATTGACTTCCTGCCACGTGAGGGGATTTTTGGACAACTCTGGAAGGCAGACCGTCATCCCAGCATCGTGGAGATTATGAGCCCAGGTAAATGCCATATTGGTCGAAGTTTGGCCTTCTCGGAGGATAAGAACCCCGATGTCCCCGGCGATTAACTCCAAACCCTTCGAGTTCGTCACTTTCCCATAGTGTCATACAGGGCCAAGACCCACTAAATTGGTCCTTGAGGCAGAGCCGTCCTGGAAGATCTTCAGAAGACGTGCGGCCGTTCATAGGATGAGGAGATCCATGGTGAATCTGCCTTACGGCCTCCTGCGGGCTTTTCTGACTCCATTTCTCATGGTCTTGTTTCGACCAAAGGTCACGGGGCTGCGAAATGTGCCAGCAATGGGGCCTGTCATTCTTGCTTCCAACCACCTTTCTTTTAGTGATTCGGTCTTTATGCCCTTGGTTGTGCCGCGAAAAGTTACATTCTTGGCAAAGAGCGAGTACTTCACATCCCCGGGTCCAAAGGGATTGTTGAAAAAGCTCACCTTCATCGCGCTGGGTCAGGTTCCGGTTGACCGTTCAGGCGGGCGTCGCAGCGAGGCAGCCTTGATTACGGGGCTGAAGGTTTTGTCGGATGGAAATTGCCTAGGTATCTATCCAGAGGGGACTCGATCCCCGGATGGACGCTTGTATAAGGGCCGGACCGGTCTGGTTCGACTAGCCCTTGAATCCGGTGCACCAGTGGTGCCAGTGGCGATGTTTGACACTGACAAGATCCAACCGACGGGCAAAGTAATTCCCAAGATCATGCGCGTGAAGATGGTTTTTGGCGAACCGATTTACTTCAAGGGCGACTCCACAAATCTGCAGGTGTTGCGGGATCTCACCGACGAGCTGATGAGGAAGATCCAAGAGCTTTCCGGTCAAGAGTACGTGGACATCTTTGCAACGCGGCGCAAAGCCGAGATCGATGAGGCCGAGTAACTTCTGCTTACTCCTCCAGGCCTAGGCGCTCGGTGAGATAGTTGCAGGTAGCACACGTGGGGCCTGGCAATGGCAGAGGTCCCTCTAGTACGTCGATGAAATCACCAACCACGGAGAGGAATTTCTCGTGATCACGGGGGACGGGCACATAGCTCTGTCTTACTCCGAAGGCATAAGTCGCTGCATTAGTTCCGATTACTGAATTGGGATTCCAGACCAAGAGCCCCATCGTGGCCACATCAACGGCTTTGCCGGCAGCAGGGTTTTCCATCGCGTATGCGTACGCTTCGAGTTGGGGAGAGTAAAACTCGCCCGAATCCCGCGCGCTGTCGGAGACTTTGCAGTCGATGAGGGCCACTGTGCCATCCTCATTTTCAGCGACAAGATCGTATTTGCCGAGAATGCGCCACCGCGAAACTTCTCCGCGCACTACCAAAGGCTTGCTCTTGACCCACTCTGCAAGTTTGGTCACGCGACCTGGTCGAAGCGAGGTGTCAATATCTTGCGTTGCGACCCCGCGGAAAGTCTTCTCTTGAAGTGAGGAGAAGGTGCCAACCAATGGGAAGGCACCAGGCATCGTGACTTTATGCCAGTACTTGATCCAGAGACAACGTTTGCAGGTGGAAAGGCCGAAGGTGAGATCTGAGGGCGAAATATTCTCTCGCGCAGGTACGGCAGGCTTTTTCATCACGCCATTGTGTCTGATCGCTCTGACAATCGCAGCGACCATAGTCCAAGAAACACCACTGGCATGGCCGCGATTGCGCAGAGCCATCCGTAACTCAAGATCGCGATGATGACTCCTGCCATCGCCCCGCCAACTGCCGCCATGAGATTCATGATGAGATCGGATGCTCCTTGGGTCGAGGGACGCATCGCTTCGTTGACTGACTCCGACAACAGGGCCGATCCTGCGATGAGGGTGCAGGACCACCCCAGACCCAGCAGGAAAAGTCCGAAACCAAGTGGAATGGTGCTGGTGCCGGGGGAGCGACCGGCGATGAGGCAGGCAAGAAGAAGAATGATCGCGCCGATTTGAATGACTCTGCGACGACCCAGCGAGTCGCTTAAATACCCAACTACTGGAGAAAATGCGTACATACCTGCCACATGAACACTGATGACTAAACCAATCACGGTGAGAGTCTGGTCAACGTGAGCCATATGAACTGGAGTCATGACCATGACGGAGACCATCACGAGGTGCCCGATTGCAATGGATGCGATGGCGAAAAGTGCGGAACGGTTTTTGGAAATTATTTTCAGAGTTGCAACTGTCGATTTTCTGCTTTCACGTTGCGAGGCTTCGGGCAGATAGCTCATGGCTGTAAGAAAAGGATCGGGCTTCAAGAAGAGCGTAATGACAAGTGTCGCCAAAGTTAGGGAGACCACTGCAATCAAATAGGGACCGACGAGGCGTGGGAGTCCGATGGCTTCTGCCACGTTGCCGGCGGGCTCCATGAGATTCGGGCCTGCCACTGCACCAACGGTTGAACCCCAAACCACCATGGACAGATGGCGTGATCGCGTCTCATCGGTGGCCAGATCTACCGCGGCAAAGCGTGCCTGGTACCCGGCCGCCGATGCGGCACCTACGAGAAAAGTGCCGAGCAACATCAGCGCAAGAATTCTTGTGGAACCTCCGACAATTGCCAAGATTGCTCCGACTATCCCAACCGAATAGCCAACAGAAAGCGCCAGTCGACGACCTCCGCGAATTGTTAAGCGGGACAGCGGAAGAGCCATGGCAGCAGCACCTAGCACCGCACTTGTTTGGGCAAGACCTGCAAGAGATTCAGATTTTGAAATTGATGAAACGAGCAAGGATCCGGCAGCAACGGTTCCGGCAACACCGAGTCCGTTTAGGACCTGTGCGGAGGTAAGTATTCGGACAATGTGTTTTTCAATTGGAAGTGTCATCTCGCCCCGGATCATTTGAAGGCGTGCTGAATTGCAGATGCAATCACAAGTACGCCGAGGGCGATCATAACAACTCCACCGGTTGTGCGAAGTCTGATGAGTCGGGAAGGATCCGTCGCGAGCCACTTCCTCGCGGTCCCTGCTAGGAGTCCCCAACTTCCATCCGATGCGAGCGCCATCACGGCAAAGAGAGTGCCGAGCAGAAGCAATTGGAAAGTCACGTGTCCGCGTTCTCGGTCAATGAATTGGGGGAGAACAGCGGCATAGAAGACCATTGTCTTGGGGTTCAGCACACCCACCCAGAAACCATCGCGCATTGATCGAGAAGTACTTGGGGCGACTCCCGTCTTTATCTTCATGTCTGCAGCATGAACTTTGCGATGACGTAATGCGTCGATGCCTAAGTAAATAAGATACGCGCCCCCGCCCCACTGAACAGCTGAATAGGCAAGGCTAGATCGTTGAAGAATCGGGCCCAATCCAAGTGCGACTAGAACCGAGAGAATGAAGGCCCCACTTACATTGCCGATTGCAGAGTAGACCGCAGTCTTTCGCCCCCAGGCAATCGCCCTCGCGATGATGAATAGGACGCTCGGTCCCGGGGCCATGATGATCACTATCGATGCGAGTACGTACTCCCAGATTCGCGAAGGAACAATCACCACGCGATCTTATCTCCTTGATTCAACGCCTAACCAGTAAATTAAATGGGGATGGACTAAGGCCGGCTCACTGAAAAGATTACGTTCGCCTAACCTTGCCCATCCCCATTTAGTATAAGTGGGTTACGTCGCGACGTTGCCTCGCGACTTTGCGATCATGTGGAGTACTTGGTAGCCGATCACTGCAACCAGAGTCGCGTTGACGATTCCGGTGAAGGTGTACTGGCCACGGGTCCATGACATGTCCGCGATACCGATCACCAATGCTGAGGCAGCAATGATGAGGTTTGTGGAATCGGCGAAGTTGACTTTGCCTTCGATCCAGATGCGAGCGCCGAGGACGCCGATCATTCCGAAAAGCGCCGTCTCCACTCCGCCGAGAGCGCCAACTGGTGTCGCCAGCAGGACAGCCCCGAACTTGGGAGAGAGCGAGAGGACGATGGCGCCAAGGCCAGCTATCCAATACGCAGCCGTGGAGTAGACACGCGTTGCTGCCATGACCCCGATGTTCTCTGCGTATGTAGTGGTACCAGAGCCGCCGCCGACGCCAGCCAATGTCGTTGCAACGCCGTCTGCGAAGAGGGCCATTCCCATCTGATCATCCAAGTTTTTGCCAGTCATCGCAGATACAGCTTTGACGTGACCGACGTTTTCAGCGATCAGCACGAGAACTACGGGCAGGAAGAGAACGATGGCGCTGATCTTGAATGATGGGCTAGTGAAATGTGGAAAGGCCAACCACTTCGCGGCTGAGATTCCCTTTGTATCGACATCTCCACGAACCATCGCAAAGAGGTAGCCGATGACCAATCCAGTAAAGATGCTGATGCGTCCGAGAAATCCGCGCGAGAAGGCGGCAATAAGGGCAACTGCTGCCAGAGTAACGATTGCATCGAGAGGGCCTTTGGCGAAATTATTCTTAGCCGCCCCGGAAAGATTTAAGCCGATGACCATAACGATCGTTCCTGTTACCACCGGTGGGAGTAGATAGTTGATCCATCCAATTCCGGCCGCGCGAACTAGTAAGCCGATAAGGGCCAGAATGACTCCAGTGACTACGACGCCACCGAGTGCTTGAGACATTCCGCCTTTGGAGACAGCAGCTGCTATCGGGGCTAGGAATGCAAAGGATGAACCCAAGTAACTAGGTACTTTGTTCCTTGTGATGACAAGGAAGAGCATCGTGCCGATACCTGAGAAGAACAGGGTTGTCGTCGGTGGAAGTCCTGTAATCAACGGGACGAGGAAAGTGGCTCCAAACATTGCGGCAATGTGCTGGAGGCCGAAACCGATGGTACGTGGCCAACTTAACCGTTCATCCGTGGAGACAACCTCACCGGGAGCAATTGTCTTTCCCGTGCCGTGAAGCTTCCAAGATAATAAGGACATGAATGATTCCTTCCTCAGTAGTGAGCCGCGATGGCTCGTAAACCCTCGGGGAAGGCGCTTTAAGGGTAGGTCGAGCCAGGCTGGAAAATGGCGCGCTGCCCCACCCGCCACGCCGAGAGAGGGTGATTTGCCAACCTCGGGAATATCGGCTTAACTACGCATGCGATATATCGAATGGATATATCATTTCGATAGTTGGAAGGACACATGCGCTCGCGAACTGAATCCTTGGAGTTTGCCCTGCTAGGGCTCCTATCCAAGGACAATCTTCACGGCTACGAGCTCCGCAAGCGGATGGGAGCCATTTACGGCCCCTTTCGAGCGCTCTCTTTCTCCGTCCTCTACCCCCAATTGCGACGGATGTTAGATGCAGGGCTCATCGAAGAGTCCTTCGGGGATGACGGGGGACTCTCTCGCAGATCGCGGATCGTTTACCGACTTTCCGAGAAGGGCAAAGCCCGCTTTGCCACCCTCACCGAGACTGTCAGCCCTGACACGTGGGAGGACGAAGGTTTTGAGATCCGTTTCGCTTTCTTCGGCCCGACTTCTAGACCCAACCGTGTTCGCATTCTCGAAGGCCGTCATCGACGACTCAAGGAGCGAGCAGAAATTCTTCGTGCTGAATTAGAAAAATCACCCGTAGGAATTGATAAGTACCTTGAAGAGTGGCGACGTCACTCTTTGGAATCCGCCGAACGAGAAATCGCTTGGTTGGAAGACATGATTAAGACCGAAAGGAAATAGCGTGACCATCACAACTGGCAAAGGCGACATCCGTGTTGCAATTATCGGCGTAGGCAACTGCGCCAACTCACTAGTTCAGGGAGTTGTCTATTACAAGGACGCTCCGACAGATCAGGAAATACCAGGACTGATGCACGCAGTTGTCGGTGGCTATCACATCAGCAACGTGAAGTTCGTGGCTGCTTTTGACGTTGACCAGAAGAAGGTCGGGCTGGATCTAGCCGATGCAATTTGGGCCAGCGAGAACAACACCATCAAATTTGCTGATGTGCCAAAGTCAGGTGTGCTCGTAGAGCGCGGAGTCACCCTCGATGGCCTAGGCCGCTACTACCGAGAGACCATTACGGAATCCGAAGCTGCTCCCGTCGATATCGTTAAGACTCTCAAAGACAATGCTGTTGACGTTCTGATCTGTTACCTGCCAGTTGGGTCAGAAGAGGCCGCGAAGTTCTACGCACAGTGCGCAATTGACGCAGGATGTGCCTTCGTCAATGCCCTTCCCGTTTTCATTGCTTCAGACCCAGTTTGGGCCGAGAAGTTCACCAAAGCCGGCCTTCCAATCATCGGTGATGACATCAAGAGCCAGGTGGGAGCCACCATTACCCACCGCATCATGGCCAAATTGTTTCAGGACCGCGGCGTTCACCTCGATCGCACGTACCAACTCAACGTCGGTGGAAATATGGACTTCAAGAATATGCTCGAGCGCGATCGTCTTGAGTCAAAGAAAATTTCCAAGACCAACTCTGTGACTTCTCAATTGGAGCACGACCTAGGCGCTCGCAACGTCCACATCGGACCATCGGATTACATTCCTTGGTTAGATGACCGCAAATGGGCCTATGTTCGCCTTGAAGGCAGAGCATTCGGGGATGTTCCATTGAACCTTGAGTACAAGCTTGAAGTATGGGATTCACCAAACTCGGCCGGTGTAATTATTGATGCGCTGCGTTGCGCCAAACTCGGCCTAGACCGGGGAATTGGCGGGCCGCTGTTGTCACCGGCGAGTTATTTCATGAAGACCCCGCCTATCCAGTACACGGATGACCAGGCGCAAGCTCGTACGGAAGAGTTTATTTCAGGATCTATTGAACGGTAATAAAAGGCATCAAATTTAGGCAATGAAAAACGCCCCCCGATAAATCGGGGGGCGTTTTCTTCACCCTCACGGAGAGTAGAGGGCTAGATCGTCGCGTCTTCTGGAGTGCGACGAAGGTGTACCCATCCAGCTATTGAAAGAATCAATAGAAGAATTCCTCCGACTAGAGAAGCCAATGCGCCGATCTTGGCGATCTGACCGATCTGCCAGAAAGCAAATGCGTTAAGCAACATTCCGCGCAAACTTTCGCCCTTGAAGACTGTGTCAACAACACCCGCTGCAGAATCGGCCTTTGCCTGCAAATCTGCATTCTTTGGATCGGCTGCAAGTGCGGCTGTAGCCGACCTGCTGATATTAGATGCAGCTGCATAGGTTGGCATTTTTGACAGATGGAATGCGATGTAGTGATCGGCATACATCTGTGCTTGCTTTCCGTTAAGCATCAATTTGCCGCCGTTGTCCTTGAAAAATGCGGTTGTGGATGCAGCCTCTTTAGCATCTCCGGTTGAGCCAGGCATCGTGATTTGCTGTGCCGAAAGCTGTGTTTTCACCGTGTTGTTGGTGAATGAGTAGCCCCAGTTCATCAAGGCTGCTGCTACGAATAGGAATACGCTAAGACCGACACCGACTATTGTGACCATCTTGTCGAAAGTGCGACGTTTCATGATTCTCTCTCCTTTTATGTCCTTGTGTTAGGAACTGTCTTATTACACACGGTTATTGATGCGATTGGAAGCAAATGGCGAGAGATAGCCCTTGGAAAAGTGTGATAAATGTTAACGAGTTATGTGTATCACCTGAAGTTAACTAGATCACATTGGATTGTTAAACAAACAAAAAAGCAGTGTGCAACGTACTAAATATGGCGAGTACAAACGCTCTTTCCACCAGCCGTAATTTCCAAGTGTTGGCATGCAACTCCGAGGCTGTCGAAAGCTTTGTCGCCGTAGTGAGTTCTGTATGCCAATGCAAGAAGGACTCGAAGATTGGTATCGCCATCGGCTTTGATGCCAAAAGTTTTTGCAGTTCGGCTGACGGTGTTTTCAACGACCTTCTCCGTGTGGGAGGTCTCATGGGCTATGGCTGCGTTTGACTTGCCTTGACACAACAAATCCATAACCAGACGTTCAAAAGGCGTTAATTCTCTAGCCAATATAGTGATATCTGCGCTCATCCTTATGGACCTTGCCTCTCCGAAGACTCGATAGAGATTGTCCTACATTACTTTCTCTACTGCCACCCATAAGATTGCCAAATGAATGAAATCCTGGCAACAAGCGACGGAAGTGTTTTGACTCTCACTCTCAACCGGCCCGCGAAGATGAATGCGTTGACGCGAGGCATGTACTCCAGCCTTTCAGAGCACCTCCGGAAGGCTGCGGGGGACTTTGGCATCCGGTGCGTCCTAATCCGAAGCGAGGGGGCGCATTTCACGGCTGGCAACGACATTAACGACTTTATTGCTTCCTCTGGAACGGTTGCCGAATCAGAAGGATTCGACTTCCTTACCCAAATCCGCGATTTCCCCAAGCCGATTCTTGCCGTGGTGCAAGGATCTGCCATTGGAATTGGAACGACCATGTTGTTGCACTGTGACGTAGTCGTTGCCGATCCGACCGCATCGTTCTCCATGCCCTTCGTAAGTCTTGGCTTGGTCCCTGAAGCTGGCTCCAGCTATCTCTTCCCTCAATTGGTGGGGTACCAGCGGGCGTCGCATATTTTTCTGACCGGAGATAGTTTCGGGGCTGTCGAAGCAAAGGAAATGGGTCTTGTGACAGTTGTAGCCGACGATGCATTCGAACAGGGGAATCTGATTGCTCAGAAAATATCCAAACAACCACCAACAGCAGTGCTGCACACGAAGGCACTCCTGAAGAGCAAGTCATACGATGCGGTCAAGGCAGTCATGCACGCTGAGGCTGAACTTTTTACAATGGCTCTTCAATCACACGAAGCAAGGGAGGCGCTCATGAATTTTGCGACTAAGAGGGAGAAGAAATGAGTCTTGCTGGCAAGAGGATCTTCATCACGGGAGGCTCTCGAGGTATTGGTTTGGCGATAGCTCTGCGCGCGGCAAAGGACGGAGCCTGCGTCGCGATTGCCGCTAAGACTACTGAGGTCAATCCCAAATTGCCGGGGACGATCTTCACCGCTGCTGATGAGATTCGCGCCGCTGGCGGAAAAGCATTCCCGATCCAATGCGATATTCGCGATGAAGAGCAGATCACCAATGCGATTGCCCAAACAGTGGACGAGTTTGGTGGCGTCGACATTCTTGTCAACAACGCTAGTGCGATTAATTTGACCCGCACCGAGCAGACTCCCGCGAAAAGATTCGACTTGATGTTTGATGTCAATGTGCGGGGGACTTTCTTGACTTCCCAAGCCGCGATCCCGCATCTTCGAAAATCTGCAGAAGAGGGCAGGAATCCGCATATCTTGAATCTGTCTCCGCCTCTGTCGATGAAGCCTAAATGGTTCAAAAACAATCTTGCTTACACCATGGCCAAGTACGGGATGAGCATGTGTGTTCTGGGCATGTCAGAGGAGTTCCGCAGAGATGGCATAGCCGTTAATGCTCTGTGGCCCCGAACTGCAATAGATACGGCCGCTCTAGCCATGATTCCAGGGGTCGACCTAAGCACGTGTCGCAAACCAGAGATTCTTGCTGATGCGGCCTATGCAATTCTTAATCGCTCATCGCGAGATTGCACAGGGAACTTCTATATTGATGACGAAGTTCTAGCAGCGGAAGGTGTCACCGATCTCGATCATTACTCAGTAGTACCGGGCACAAAAGAGTTCCTGACCGACTTCTTTCTCGATTGAGAAATATGAGACGTATAATGTCGGGGACACGATAGGGCGTAATGCTGAATATGCGGGCAATTGATCTGGTGCTTTGGGTAATTGGTGCCTGGATAGCCTTGGGTCTGCTGGGAATTCTCGCTCTCCATCGATTTGCCTTAGTTGCCAGGGTCTTTTTTCCTCTCGGCGCCATTGGAGGCTTGGTTCTGGCATTCGCCGCAATCCGTTTACTTGGAAGCGGGATGGTGGATACCAAGCAACTCTCGCTAGGTCTACCGCAGTTACCCTTTCATCTTCGCCTTGATGCTCTATCGGCCTTCTTCCTTTTAGTTATCGGTGTTGCAAGCTTTGGAATCTCGCTTTTCGCGGCGGGATATTTTCGTGCCGGCGAAGGCACCGCTCCCGGATTGCTCTGCTTGGAATTTCATTTCTTTCTCGCAAGCATGGCCCTTGTTCTTTTAGCCGATGATGCTTACGCATTCATGGTCGCATGGGAGAGCATGGCCTTAACTTCCTACTTCCTTGTTACTGCAAATCACAGACTGCCAAAGATTCGTGCCGCAGGATTTCTCTATCTGCTCATTGCCCATATCGGTGCAATCGCCATCTTGCTCTGCTTCGGTGTCTTGCAGGCAAATACGGGGGATTACACCTTTGCCAACATGAGGGTTCAAAATCTTTCAACTTTCTGGGCATCGGCGGCTTTTCTCTTAGCATTCTTTGGATTTGGCGCCAAGGCAGGAATTCTTCCCTTGCACGTGTGGCTACCGGAGGCACACCCAGCGGCGCCATCGCCCGTTTCAGCTCTTATGAGTGGCGTGATGATCAAGATGGCCATTTATGGATTATTGCGAGTCACCTTTGATCTGCTTCATTTGCATATCTGGTGGTGGGGCGTGGTCCTGTTGGTCCTGGGCCTGACAACAGCAATCTTCGGCGTGATTTTTGCCGCGGTACAGGTGGAGATGAAGCGCCTCTTGGCATATTCATCCATTGAGAATATTGGCTTGCTTTTCACTGCGATGGGCCTTGCACTTCTCTTTCGTTCATACGGCATGAACACCCTTGCCGCATTAGCGCTAACGGCATGTCTGTACCACGTCCTAGGACACGCGCTTTTCAAGAGCCTTCTCTTTTTAACAACCGGTTCAGTGCTACATGCCACGGGCGAGCGAAATCTCGGGCGCCTTGGAGGTCTCATCAGATTCATGCCGTGGGTGGCCTGGCTGGCACTTATCGGCATTTTGGCTAGCTCAGGTTTGCCACCATTTTCGGGCTTTGTGTCCGAATGGCTCTTGTTGCAGAGTTTCCTCTTTACGCCCGGATTGCCACAACCATTCTTGAACATGCTCATACCCATTGCAACAGCATCAATTGCCCTCACTGCAGCCTTGGCTGGGTATGCAATGGTGAAATTTTTCGGCGTGGTGTTTCTCGGTCAACCCCGCGAAGAAAAACTGAGTGAAGCACACGATGCAGGTGTATTCGAGAAGATTGGAATGGGTTGGCTCGCCCTTCTCACTATCGGATTGGGATTAGCCCCAAACTCCATTCTCCATCTCATCGATCCTGTGACCAGGGGCCTGGTCGGGGTTGGTCTTGCTCATCCGGCCAGCGCAAATGGTTGGTGGTTGCTCACGCCAACATCGATGGTTCGAGCAAGTTATGGACCTCTCTACTTCTTATTCGGTGTAGTAGCGGCTGTTGTCATCGCTTTCGTTCTAGTCCGGCTTCTCTACCATGCACGACTGCGACGTTCGGCACCTTGGGGAGGCGGACATCCCTGGAGAAATTCGCGCATGCAAGATACCGCCGAAGGATACGGTCAGCCGATTCGCCAGATATTCGAACCCTTCTTTCATATGGATCGACATCTTCCTAGACCCGACGATAACGAGCCTGAATATCACGTAGTCGTTACCGACAAATTTTGGGAGGGCATTTACATGCCCATCGCCCGAGCCACCGAATATATTTCTGCGAAAGTGGGCAAACTTCAACAGGGCAGAATTTCGATTTATCTACTTTATAGTTTTGTCACTCTTATCGTGATCCTTCTTCTCGTGCCGACGGCCAGACGATGAGTCGCGCATTCTCACAGTTGATCTCGATCTTGACGCCAATACTCCTCGCGCCATTGCTGCTCGGATGGGTAAACCAGATGCGGGCTTGGCTTTCAAATCGTCGGGGCCCCGGTGTGCTTCAGCCATATCGAATGCTGCACAAACTCTTTAATAAAGACTCGGTTATGGCGGACACTGCTTCTTCCCTATTTCGCTTCGCGCCCTATGCAGTCTTTGGGAGCATGCTGTTGGCCAACGCGATCATCCCGACCCTCTCAACTGACCTGCCCTTGGCATCTGCCGCGGATGCCATTGCCTTGGTCGGACTCTTTGCTCTTGCGCGTATTTTTATCTCGCTGGCCGCTATGGATATCGGAACGGCCTTCGGGACCCTTGGTGCAAGGCGAGAGATGCTTGTGGGCTTTCTTGCCGAACCCGCACTACTGACAGTCTTGTTCTCTGCATCGTTAATCGGGCAGTCAACCGCCTTGCCGACGATTGTTGAGGCTGTTGCACATAAGCATTTCGCGATCTATCCGAGCTTGGTCTTTGCGGGTATGGCATTCATTCTTGTGTTCTTGGCAGAGAACGCGCGGGTGCCCGTTGACAATCCAGCGACCCATCTCGAGCTGACAATGATCCATGAAGCGATGATCCTGGAATACTCCGGTCGGCATTTGGCGCTGATGGAATGGGCCGCCTCGCTCAAATTATTCGCATACTCAACCTTAGGAATAGCACTGTTTTTACCATGGGGGATAGGGCAGAAGGCAACCCCCTCCAGCTTGTTATTAGCTCTACCTTCGTTAGCACTTAAATTGGCCCTCATCGGAATTGTCCTCGCACTTGTTGAAACCTTCTCAGCAAAGCTTCGTATTTTCCGAGTTCCAGAATTCTTGGCTACAGCTTTTCTTCTCGGGGTCATCGGCATGCTCACTCACATCTTGTTGGGCGCCTGAGACATGACGACATTAAGCATCCAACTGGTCAACCTCTTCGCGGCATTCCTGCTGCTGCTGGCCTTCGCCATGTTGGCACAGCGCAGGGTTCTTACCCTCGTCAACCTTTATGCCTTGCAGGGACTGACTGTGGTTGCCGCGACTACGGTTGTTGCTCACATGACGCATCAAGAGCATCTTTACTATTCGGCAATTTTGACTCTACTTCTTAAAGTGATTTTGATTCCGTGGGTGCTGCATCGTTTGATAAAGCGCCTCAACGTCAGATGGGACATTGAAACACTGATTAATATCCCCAGTACCATGCTTGTTGGAATCGTCCTCGTGGTCTTTGCATTCAATTTAGCTCTTCCTATTTCCAAGCTCTCGACCTCGGTCGTGCCGGGCACATTGGGAATTGCGCTGGCTTGCATTCTTCTTTCGTTCATGATGATGATTACGCGATCCAAAGCCTTACCTCAGGTGATCGGGTTTCTCGCGATGGAGAACGCGCTCTTCTTCGCAGCGACGTCGGCCACCTACGGCATGCCGATGGTTGTCGAATTGGGGATCGCACTTGACGTTCTGGTTGGTGTCTTCATTCTTGGCGTCTTCTTGTTCCAAATCAGCGAGCAATTCGAGAGTCTGGATATTCGCAATCTCGAGAATTTGAAGGAAGAGTAGATGAGTCCATTAGTCTTGGTTTTCATCTCGCCACTGATCGGGGCGATTGTCCTCGCGCTAGTCGGTCACCGCCCTAATGGCCGAGATATCAATGTGATCTTTAGTTTCTTTACTTTCTTGGCCTCCGTTTTTCTCACCGCGCGGATTGTGGCTCACGGTTCAGTCTTTGCACTTGATAGGCAGTTCTTTATCGACTCTCTCAACGTCTTTCTTGTGACTTTGACGGCTCTGATCGGGTTCACCACTTCAATCTTCTCGAGGCCTTACATGAGGATCGAAGAAGAACGCGGAAAGATGACCCCTAACCGGATGCGCCTCTATTTCAGCATGTACCAGCTATTCAGTTTCTGCATGTTGCTTGCTCTGACGACTAACAATATGGGCATTCTCTGGGTGGCCATGGAGGCGGCCACTTTAACTACCGTGCTGCTGGTCTCCGTATATCGCACCCCTGCCAGCTTGGAAGCGGCGTGGAAGTACTTCATTCTCTGTGGCGTCGGCATTGCCCAAGCACTCTTCGGAACAATCCTTCTCTACATGGCGGCTCAGAAGGTGGTTGGTCACGGGCAAAATCCCTTGTTGTGGACCAATTTGAACGCGGTTAAGTTCCACCTCAACCCGGTCATCATGTCCCTCGCTTTCGTATTTCTGCTGGTCGGCTATGGCACCAAGGTCGGTCTGGCACCGTTGCATAACTGGCTCCCAGATGCGCATGCGGAAGGTCCAACCCCGATATCTGCTGTCTTATCTGGCTTGCTCCTCAACGTGGCACTGTATGCAGTTATCAGGTGCAAAGTTCTCACCGATGGCGCACTCGGCAATCACTTCGCCGGCCATCTCATGATCGGGTTTGGACTTCTCTCGGTATTGGTTGGAGCATTTTCGCTTCTTCGCCAGAGAGATATCAAACGGATGTTCTCCTATTCATCCATCGAACACATGGGACTCATGACATTTGCATTCGGTATGGGCGGACCTATCGCGAATTTCGCGGGTCTGCTTCATATGACGGTGCATGCTTTGACCAAGTCGGCAATTTTCTATGCTGTTGGTCATGCTGCTCAGAAGGCCGGCTCCCAGATCATGGATCAGATTCGAGGCTTGATAAAAATCAGCCCAACTGTGGGATGGGGTCTGATGATGGGAACTCTGGCGATTTTGGGTATGCCGCCGTTTGGAGTTTTTGCCAGTGAATTCCTCATATTGACTAGTGCCATGCGCCAATTGCCTTGGGCCACGCCCATACTTCTGTTAGGTCTAGGTGTGGCTTTCGCGGCGATATTTAGCCGAGTCCAACCAATGGTCTTTGGTGAGACGAGCGTGAAACGACTTCCGCATCCTCCAGCACTACTGCCGGTCTTCATTCACCTTGGTTTAGCTCTGATGCTGGGTCTATACATTCCTACGTACTTGAATACCTGGTTCCTCCAAGCGGCAAAGATTATTGGAGGTTGAAAACGTGAATATTGCTGACCTTGAATTGAGCGTTACGGCTATGCCGACCCGTTTCCCACTGTCGCGGGGGACTGCCACGGCTGGCGAATGGGAATCGGCCGCACTTGCCATTGCAGAGAATCATGGTCGTTTGGTAACGATCTGGGCTAGCCAGAAACGCAATGGCCAGTTCGTGGTGTCAGCCGTATATGACATCGAAAACGGAGAACTTCTCTGGCTGGATTTGCCGATCCTCAAGAAAGAGGCTAAATACCCTGATATCTCGAGCCTTTTTCCGGCGGCGACACGAATGCAAAGGGCAATCAAGGACCTACTGGGAATCGACGCCGATGGAGCAAGTGATAAGCGACCATGGCTAAGCCATGGCGCATGGCCTGAGGATTATTTCCCTCTGCGCAATGAGAACACAGGAAAAGAGAAATCATCGCAAGTGCAAGTTGACGATTACCAATTTGTGACGGTTGCGGGGGAAGGCGTGCACGAAATCGCCGTTGGTCCCGTACACGCCGGAATCATTGAGCCCGGGCATTTCAGATTCTCAGTGGTTGGCGAAAAGACCCTGCGATTGGAAGAACGACTGGGTTACACGCACAAAGGGGTGGACAGGGCCTTCCAGGATTTTTCCGCCGTTGAGGGTTATCGCCTTGCGGGACGAATGTCGGGGGACTCCACTGTTGCCTACTCGTGGAGTTATTGCATGAGCCTGGAAAACATTTGGAAATGGCGGGTACCCACTCGAGCCCTCTGGTTACGGGCCGTTGCACTTGAGCGCGAGAGGGTTGGCAACCACCTCGGTGACCTTGGGGCAATCGGAAATGACGCAGGGTTTGCCTTTGGACTCTCGCAATTTATGCGCCTTCGTGAAGATTGGCTCCGGTTGAATAAGTCAGTTTTTGGACATCGTCTGATGATGGACTACGTCCTGCCTGGAGGTGTCGTTGGCGATATAGACCCCGAAGGCCTTCTGCAAATCCGCAAACAATGCGACGAGATTGAAATTGAAGTCCACACTCTTCAAGGAATTTACGATGATCATTCGGGACTGCAAGATCGTTTCCTCACTGCAGGTACCGTCCCTAAGGAGTTGGCCGTGAGGTTAGGACTTATTGGACTAGCGGGGCGCGCCAGCGGAGTCGCCCATGATGTGAGGGTCAATGCAGCCGCCGAGCCTTACTCGGAACTCGCCGTCAATATTTCAGTCAGGGAAGGGGGCGATGTTGCCGCCAGGGTGGATGTTCGCTTTGACGAAGTATTCGAATCCCTTCGATTGATTAGGTATCTCGTTGAAAACTTGCCCAGCGGATCGAATCGTAAAGAGGCAGCTCCTCGCAACTCATCTGGTTCAAGTGCCGGATGGATCGAGGGATGGCGCGGTGGCATCTTCACGGCCTTAGATGTGGACTCGACTGGGCAAATCTTGCGGTGCCATGTGCATGATCCGTCCTGGCAGAATTGGCCAGTGATCGAGCATGCAGTCATCGGCGATATCGTTCCTGACTTTCCGCTCATTAATAAATCCTTCAATTTGAGTTACTCGGGGCACGACCGATGATGTGGCCGCTGATTCGACAGATATCTAAGGTGGGAATTGCTACCGAAAAGCCACCTCTGGTTCAAGATTTGGTTGCCTCCGGTCGAATTCAGGATGAAATTTTAAGAATTATGGGTCGCGCCCTCACTATCCGTGAAGTGGATGCCGGAAGTTGCAATGGCTGCGAACTCGAAGTTAATGCTCTGGGAAATGTGTACTACAACCTAGAAGGTTTAGGAATTAAATTTGTTGCCAGTCCACGGCATGCTGACATGCTTCTGATTACCGGGCCGGTATCGCGCAACATGTCGCGCGCGCTGGCTGTTACCGATGAAGCGATGCCTGCGCCAAAGATTGTGGTTGCCGTTGGGGATTGCGCTATTAATGGAGGCATCTTCGGCGAGAGTTACGCCTCGCTTGGAGGAGTCTCTAAGGTCCTCACCGTTGATATGGAAATTCCCGGATGCCCGCCCGAATCCTTTGTGATCTTGGAGGGCATTTTATCTGCGGTGCGCTATCGGCTTAAGAAACGTCCTGACTAAGTCTCATCTCTCCATGATCGCCAAAGTTGCGAGTAAGGGCCTTGAGCAATCATAAGTTCCTGATGCGAGCCCCATTCTGTGACTTTCCCATCCTCAATCACAGCGATGATGTCTGCATCGTGCGCTGTCTGAAGTCGGTGGGCAATTGCAATTACCGTTCGGCCTTCTAGGACTCCCGATAGGGATGATTCCAGGTGTCTGGCTGCGCGTTGATCGAGGAGAGATGTTGCCTCATCAAGGATGAGGGTATGCGGGTCGGCGAGAACTAGTCGCGCCAGCGCCACTTGCTGGGCTTGCGCGGGCAGCAATCGCGCACCTCCTGTTCCGACAAGAGTTTGCAGAGCTTGCGGCAATTCCGTCGCCCATTCTTTCGCATCCACGGCATCGAGGGCAGCCCATATTTCATCATCGGTCGCTAGAGGATTTGCCAAGATGAGATTGTCCTTCAGGGTTCCAACAAAGATGTGGTGTTCTTGCGTCACAAGTGCAACATGCGATCGTGCTTTTTCAACCGGGAGATACCCAACTTCGGAATCGCCGATTGTGACACGCCCACTCCTTGGGGGTTGAATTCCTGCGAGCAATTTGCCCAGCGTGGACTTACCGGCACCCGAGGGACCCACGATTGCGATGCGTGTGCCAGGCTCGACTAGGAACGAAATCCCTTTGAGAACTTCACGTCCCTCTTTGTAACTGTATTGAACGTCTTGCGCGCGAACTTCAAATCCTTCTGGGTCGGAATCTTTGATCTCGCGTTCTTCGATCTCGTGAATTCCTAGCAAGCGAGAAAGAGAAGCCTTTCCGCCTTGTAGCTCGTCGATCCACCACAACAATCCTTCCAAGGGATCGATCATCATTTGCGCGTAGAGAAGAGACGTAGTGATCTGTGCGATCGTGAGAGTTCCCGTGTTGTAGAAGTGCGCGCCCACTAATAGAACCACTCCTATTGGCACGATGTAGCTGAACTCAACGTAGGGAAACCATCCGGTTCGAAGTCGGAGGGTATAGCGCTCCCATTCGACCCAGCGTCCTAGCGCCGAGTCGCTCCGTTCGATTCTGTCCTCGCCCAGGCGCAGGGCATCGATGGTTCGTCCTGATTCAGCCGACTCCACGAGGATGGAATTCATCAACGCGTACGAGGAAGATTCCACACGGTAGGCCTGCGGTGATTTACGAAGATACCGACGGGTGATGGCAAAAATGACGGGCGCACTTGTAAGTACGACTGCAATGAAAATGGGTGCAGTGAAGGCAATTGCAATCAAGATGCTGGTGAGTTCGACCAGACAGATCGTAATGATGGGGAAGGCGTCGCGTACCGCCCACGTGATGTGATCAATATCCGTGGTTGTTCGGGCCAGTAGTTCTCCGCTGCCAGCCCGTTCAATGATGTTGGGAGGAAGTTCGACGACCCTTTCCAAGAATCTCTCACGCAGGGATGACAGGACAAATTCACCCAAAATCGAAGCCTTGACCCGTGTCCAGTATGCAAAAAGTGTCTGGATTACAAGGGCTATTCCCGCGATTAAGATTGCCCGCTTAATGTGGACGTGATGGGCATCAACACCTAGCTGACCGAGCAAATTACCAAATACCCGAGGTGTCACAAGTGCGCTGCCAACAGTGACCAATTGCAACAAGGCAACAAGGAGGAATCCTCTAAGGTGTTTTCTGATCAGGGCGATCATTTCGCCATTGACCGTTTTAGTACTGGCAATCGGCAGGCGAGAGGACGAGCGCTCAAGACCGAAGTCTTTGGGGATCCGTTCGGTGCGAGGGGGAGGTGATTGGAAGGCACTGGGTGGAAGATGTGAGGGGCTTACTGGTTTGCCTTTCATGCGCCCCTCATCACTAGTGCACGATATTCAGCACTTGTTGTAAGAAGTTGGTGATGGCTGCCTTCGACCTGGAAGACATCCTTTGAAAGGAGGATGACACGATCGGCCTTATCTAGGATGAGGGGCGAATTGGAAAATACGACCGTGGTCATTCCACGTCGCAACTCGAATATGCGTGCAGCAATACGTGCTTCCGTGTGGGCATCTACCGCACTTGTTGGATCATCCAAAATTGTGATCGGGGCATCGACAAAGAGAGTGCGAGCAAGTGACAGGCGTTGTCGTTGACCACCGCTGAGGGTGCGGCCACGTTCTACCACTTCAGCGGAGAGACCCTCGCCTTCGAGGGAATCGAGAATATCTTCCCCGGATGCGGCATCAATTGCTTGAGTGATATCAATCCGACCTGAATGTGGGACGGAAAAAATTGATCCGATTGTCCCGGAGAGAATGGCCGGCTCCTTCTCTTGGGCATAGATCGTTCTTCGTATCGCCTCGCGTGTGAAGGAGGTGAGAGGTTTATCAGCAAGGCAGACCGTCTCCGCGTCAACGTAGCCGCCCAATCGGTCACATAGATTGTCGGCCGAGATGGGATTGTCGCTGACAACAACAAGAAGTTCTCCTGGCTTAATTTCGATCCCAGATATCGTGTCTTTCAGGACGCCTTTCGAATCCGGGGATTGATCATCGCCCCATCGGTTGACGGTCTGCACCGAGAGCAACGTGACAACTCGACCGGCAGAAACTGCCGCAGAGGTCATGCGTTGAGCCGTCTCAGTGAGAACACGTAAAGGCAAGACTAGGAATGCGCTGTAACCGTAGAAAGAGAGAAGATCTCCGAGCTTCATCTTCCCCTCGGCCACCAAATTACCGCCAATGAGTATGACCACTAGGACTAATACCCCAGGCAGGATGATCTGCAGAGCCTGCAAAAGTGAACGGATCATTGCAGTGCGGACTGCCGCTCGACGCACTGCTTGGGAGGCATCCCTAAAACGCGAGAGAAAGAGTTCCTCGCCGCCGATTCCTCGAAGTACTCGAAGTCCTGCAACCGTGTCGGCTGCCAAGTTCGATGAGTCGCTGAGTTTCTTGCGTTGCTCGGCTTCTCTGGCCTGTAAAGGCTTGATGATCGGTGCCACCAGAATGCTCATCAAGGGAACGCAGATAACAACAAGGAGCCCAATCTTGGGGGAGGATCGGATGAGAAGAACCGCAACATAGAAAAATGAAACTATCGCGCCGATGAGCCGAGGAATGTTGTCGAAGCCGCGCGCAATCCGCTCCACGTCATTGTTATTGACTGAGACCACCTCTCCAGTTGAGACAAGCCGCGGGAGATCGGCCCCAAGTTCTGAAGCTTTGCGAGCGATTATTTGCTTGAGGCGAGTCGCTGCAGAAATCCAGCTGCCAACCCCGCGGCGATGGCGCGATATCGAAGAGAAGGACTGAACCGCTCCGAGAACGATGATCGCTAGCGCCCATCTGTTCAGGGCTCTCTGATTATGGTCTGCAATTGACTGTACGGCCTTGCCGAGGAATCCAGGCATGGAGGCAAGGCAGGCAAAACTTAGAATCCCGAAGAAGGACCCGGAGAGAATGATTCGGGACTGATTGCGCCCGATCCAGAATAGGAATGCGAAAGTCGAGGAGATATTGGGTTCTCCGGGCTTGAAATATGGAACGTGATCAAACGGGGTGCGCGGCGCGCGAATATCGCGTAAAAACTCCGCTGGCTTCACCTCGGAAGATTACTCTACGTGCCTGATAGCGCGCTTGGTATAAGTAGAATGACCCGACCTTGAAGGAGACAAGCGTGCCGATTTTTGATGTGAACCTAGAGATGAACTCGATCAACTTCATCAAGGAGGCAGAGCGCGGCGGAAGTCCAAGTTCGCTCTTTTGGCCCTGGTGTGGAGCAAATGTCTCGCTCCTGGCCCTATCTTACGGGGCTTTCTTTCTGGGCTTTGGAATCTCCTTTTGGCAAGTGGTCATCGCTGCGTTTCTTGGCGTCATCCTCTCCTTCGTCTTGGTGGGAGTAAGTTCACTTGCCGGTAAGCGTTCGAATGCACCGACGATGACGCTTTCTCGTGCGGCCTTCGGGGTAAGAGGCAATGTGGTTCCAGGATTGCTCTCGTATTTGATTTTCGTTGGATGGGAGACAGTCCTAGTCTCGCTGGCAACTTTGGCAACTGAAACGGTTTTTGCCCGCCTTGGCCACATGGATCACAACCTCGCAAGGATCATAGGTTTTCTCATCGCTGTAAGCCTGACCGTATTCGGCGGCGTGCTCGGGTTCCATGTCATTATGAAGTTGCAGAAATGGCTGACCATCGCAACCGCGGCAATGACCGTCGGATACATCGCATTAACAATCAGCCATGTTGACTGGAGCAAAGTCTCCACCATCCACGGTGGCAATTTGCAGGCCCTGGTTGGGGCAATAATTTTTGGAATCACGGGAGTCGGACTCGGCTGGGTCAATTCAGCCGCCGATTACTCTCGCTATCTTCCACGAAATACATCGAGCAAAGCGGTCGTAGGTTGGACGGTATTTGGGTCCTCTCTAGTCCCGATCATCCTGATTATTTATGGAGCATTGCTGGCAGGAAGCAGTAAAGACCTCAATGACAAAATCATGGGTGACCCCGTAGGCGCGCTCACCGCATTGTTGCCAACCTGGTATTTGATTCCATTTGCCGTTGTTGCGGTTCTGGGTTTGATTGGTGGCGCCATCCTCGACCTGTATTCATCGGGCCTCGCTCTTGTCTCCATTGGGCTGCCCGTTCGCCGCCATGTTGCCGCATCCATTGATGCAACCATCATGTTGCTGGGAACAATTTATATCGTCTGGCATGCTTCGAATTTCATCGGGCCATTTCAAGGATTCTTGATTACGTTAGGCGTTCCCATCGCAGTGTGGTCGGCGATATTTGTAGCTGATGTGATGATGCGAAAACGCGATTACGCAGGAGCCGAACTATTCGATGCTAAGGGTCGCTACGGCGCCTGGAACTATCGCTCCATTGCAGTAACCATCGCGGGCTCGATTATTGGCTGGGGCTTTGTCACCAACCCGTTTGCCTCATGGCTTTCCTGGCAGGGTTATTTCATGGGAGCCATCGGGGGCAAGACCGGAGCCTGGGCCTATGCCAACGTAGGCGTCATATTCGCGCTTTTGGTGGGCTTTTTTGGGCATATTCTCCTTTCGCGCAGAGCAATATCGGCCCAAGAAGCCCGCCTTTAACTCTTGAAAAGCCCCCCCGAGCGGTGACACTCTCCTTGCGTGCCTGTAATTACCGAACATGCTCAGGGGATGCCCTGTTGGATTGATGCCAGTGTCAGCACCTCTGCCCAGCGGGAAGGACTCATTGATTTCTACAGCGCCTTATTCGGCTGGACCTTTGATGTAAATACTCCCGAGACGGGCTATTACTCCATCGCACGCCAGAACGGCAAAGTGGTCTTGGGTATCGGAGAGCAGAGCGAAGGACGAGGCAGTTGGGTCACCTACTTCTCCACTTCCGATATCGAGGGAACCATTGAGCGAGTCAAAGCTCATGGAGGCCAAGTTTTCTTTCCACCAATGCAAGTAATGGACGTAGGTTGGATGGCGTTGGTCTTGGACCCAACCGGCGCCGTACACGGCCTATGGAAACCGATCACATTCTCGGGTTTCGAAGTTGTCTACGAGCCAAATGCCCCAGGATGGTTCGATCATGTTTCAGAAGATACAGAGTTCGCGGGAAAATATTACGAAAACATACTTAGCAATGGAATTGAAGTTGACCCCCAAGAGGGGATGACAATTCTCCGTCGAGGCGACCAGTGGTTTGCCAGTCTCACTCGGCTCGATAGTGCGAAAAAGTCGCCGCAGTGGACCAGTCAGCGGCTTGAGAATTTTCGCAGCATAGTCAGACCCAAGACCGCGGAAATTAAGGCAGCAAAGATTAGCCCAATTTTAATTTCTGCGATCTGAGTTGAATTGTTGCTTGCCAATTCCGCAATGAAGAGCGAGACCGTCAATCCCATTCCGGCCAAAGCGCCAACACCGGCGATGTCTTTCATTGACATCGAATCGGGGAGCCTTGCCAAACCAATCTTTACCGCTAGCCACACAAAGAACGTAATGCCAACGAGCTTGCCAACGACTCTGCCGAAAATGATGCCCGCCGATACCGGCGATGAGACCAATTCTCCGAAGTGATGGAAGTCAATGGAAATACCCAAATTCGCGAGCACGAAAACCGGAATCACTACGAAACTGCTCCATGGATGAATGAGGGATATCAGGGGATCGGTTGAGAATCGTTTCCCGGTGGGCAATATCCACGCAAGAAAGACGGCTCCAAATGTGGAAAGTATCTTGTATGGGCTTATGCCAGCTGAGTAGAAGAAACCCATGACAATCAGCGAACCGAGGTCATCGGCTATAGCAAGGGTGAGAAGAAATATCTTTATGGCCGGATCAATCTTCGAGCCCAAAAGTGAGAGAGCGCCGATTGAAAGAGCGATATCGGTGGGCATGGGTACGGCCCAGGCGTGCATTCCTGCCCCGCCATGGTTGATCGCCGTGAAGATAACCGCCGGCGTGACCATTCCGCCGAAAGCCGCAATGATCGGTAACGCCGCAGATTTCGGGTTTCGCAGATCGCCGCTCACAAATTCACGCTTAATCTCAAGCCCCACAAGGAAGAAGAAGACGCTCATTAGAGCTTCGCCGATGAAGGCTTGGCCTGGTTTCCAGAAATCCGCGTAGCCCTGACGAAAGGGCGAGTTAGCAAAAATAAGCGCGATCGCGGCTGCGACAACAAGGGCGACGCCGCCGGCGCTTTCAGTTGCGAAAAAATCGTGCATTGTCTGTGAGATACGGCGGGCCATGAGGCAAGAGTATCCATCGATGAAAATTCGTGGCGCCCTCTCAGCCGAAAGGGTTATCGTGTCCAAATGCCATTAGCGCCAAAGAAGTCACTAATAAGACTTAAGAATGCCGCACTTCCGAAAGAGAGCGCTATCCGCATTCTCAGTCTGGCGACTTTGATCAATACCTTTGGCAACGGCCTCTTCATGACTATTGAGGTCATCTACTTCACCCTATATGTGGGTCTCACGCCAGCTCAGGTGGGCCTTGGCCTATCACTCGGTGGCGGTGTCTCATTGCTTTTCAACATCCCGGCCGGCCATCTCGCAGATAGATACGGGCCCAGGGATGTCACTGCAATCGCATATGCAGGTGAGGGTTTGGCACTGGGAAGCTTCGTATTTATTCATTCATTTGTTCCCTTTCTCATCATGTCCTTATTGATGGGCGCAGTAGGTGCTACTGGACAGACCCTGCGAATGGCGACGATCGCGAAATTCGGAGTTGGGGAAGAGCGCGTCCGTATTCGCGCATACACGAGGGCCGTTACCAACTTAGGGATCGGGTTGGGGGCGGTCTTCGCCGGATTTGCTCTTGCTGTAAATACAAGATCTGGTTACGTCACGATGCTGCTGCTGGATGCGGCGACATTTTTCGGAGCAGCCCTAGTTTGGAGGCGATTGCCTTATGTCGCGCCAACCGTGAGCAAAGGCGAGCCCTTCTCATTCATTGCCCTAAAAGACAAGAAATTTGTGACCGCGACCTTGCTGAATGGGGTGATGACTCTTCACTTTGTCATCCAGAATGTCGCTATTCCCCTCTGGATCGTGCATGAAACCAAAGCGCCTCGATGGTGGGTGGCGGTGCTGATGCTCATCAACACAATATCCGTCGTTCTTTTTCAAGTTCGCGCGAGCAAAGGTTCTGGAGATGTGAAAGAAGGCGCACGAATGTATGCGCGAGCAGGTTATCTCGTGGCGGCAGCTTGCCTTCTTTATGCCTTCTCCGCAGGTGCATCCAAAATTGTGGCCTGCGTTGTTCTTGTCCTTGCCGCCCTTGTTCATGTGGCAGGTGAACTCATTGGCTCTGCTGGATCGTGGAGCATTGGATTTGGCTTGGCCAATCAAGCCCATCAGGGGCAGTATCAAGGCGTTTATTCAATGGGATATGGTCTTGGCGGGGCAGTGGGGCCAAGTCTGGTAACAGCCCTAGCAATCGGAATGGGAAAGATCGGCTGGGTGATCCTTGCGGGGATCTTCCTTACAACTGGCGTACTCATGCGTCGTCTTGTGACTGAATCGTGGTTAGCAAGGGATAGCTCGCACCTATCGCGACCTCACGGGTCTTGAAGTTTTCTCCTTAACCTTCGCTGAAAGTGGGAGGCTGATTTTCTGCGGCGTGGGCGATATTTCTTTGCATTCCGCCGAAAACCAGACCGTGAAAAGGGTAGATAAGCATCCAATAAAGACCTCCTGATGGACCTATTGGATGAAAGAGGGCACGTTGCTTAAACACGGTGTGACCATCTTTGTCGGCATCAATGATGAGTTCTAGCCAGGCTAAACCTGGAAGGCGCATTTCAGCCCGTAATCGCAGCAATCGATTCTCTTGGATCTCCTCGACCCGCCACCAGTCAAGTGCATCGCCAACAACCAAGTCGTAAGGATCGCGTCGGCCGCGACGAAGTCCTGGCCCGCCGACAAATCGATCGAGCAGGCCTCGTGTCCACCATCCGAAGCGCCACGAATACCAGCCGTGCTCTCCACCTATGCCCTTGATGATGTGCCAGAGTTGTTCTGGGGTGGCGTTGACGATTCGTTCGCGTTCATCTACATAGAGCGAACCGCCCGCCCAATCGGGGTCGCTGGGCAATGGGTCGCTTGGCGCTCCTGCAGTTGTTGCAGAAGACCAAGAAGTTGTGACCCGTCGATCTTGGATGCGTTGGAGTGCTAATTCAACGGCTCTATCGAAGCTGATCAGATTCTCCTCGGGGTCTGGAACATATTCGGCGATGTCGTGCTCTTTGCATATCACCTCATTAATAAGGCTCTGCATCAACGGTCGAGCAATGCGTTTGGGCACGGGCGTCACCAATCCAACCCAATGACTTGAAAGAGACGGTGATAATAAAGGCAAGGCGAGTATGCGTCGTGGCTTTAAACCCGCAATGCTGGCGTAGCGGACCATCATTTGACGATAGGTGAAGACATCCGGACCCCCTATGTCGAAACCGCGATTTACAGTGGGTGGCATGTGCGCAGATCCCACGAGGTAATGAAGGACGTCTCGTACTGCAATTGGCTGAATGCGACTCTCGACCCAATGAGGCGTGATCATGACGGGTAGGCGCTCCGTGAGGTATCTGAGCATTTCGAATGATAAGGACCCAGAACCAATGATTACGGCCGCGCGCAACACTGTTGTGGGAATTCCGCTGGCTAACAAAATTTCACCGACCTCTTTGCGTGATTTTAGGTGTCGACTCAACTCCTCTGATTTGGGGTATAGCCCGCCAAGATAAACAATTCGTTCCACCTGACATGCATAAGCGGCGGCTGCGAAGTTATGGGCATTCGTGTGATCGAGAGATTCGAAGGCAGATCCTGCTCCCATGGAATGAATGAGATAGTAGGCAACTTTAACTTCGCCCAAGGCTTGAACGAGGCTAGTAGGGTCAGCCGCATCGCCCTGAACTATTTCTACGCGAGAACTCCATTCGCGATCAGCCAATTGGCGAGGTTGACGAACCATTACGCGAACGCGTAAACCGGCTGCGAGCAATTCGGGCACCAAACGTCCGCCAATGTATCCCGTGGCGCCAGTGACTAGAACTAGTGGCTGGTCGACTGATTCATTCTCAATCATCTGCCTGAAGGCTAATAGGTCTTGAAGGGTTGAAGAGAAATTTCGTTCTTACTTTTTGAGAAGAGCCATTGCTTTTGGGCGATGCGACTCCTCTGGCATAGGAAAAGTGTGCTCTTCAAGGGCTTTATCGTTTGCAACCAGAGTCGCAAGCGTGACATTGGCTAGAGTGTTGCGAAATGCAGTTATTGAATCGCCCCAAATCCAGTGAAGTGGGCAGACGAAATCCCACGTACAAGGTCCATCCTGGAGGGCGCATCTCTCCGCCTTGAGGGCACCCTCACCTGCCTCAATGACTTCCAACATTGTGATTTCCTCTGGAGGGCGAGTCAGTCTGTAGCCCCCGTCCTTGCCAGCTTTGGAGGTAGCCAGTCCTGCTCGAACAAGTTCCGCGAGAATCTGTGAAGCAAAAGTTTGGGGCACCTTCATAGTCGCCACAATTTCCCTGATTTTCCGGTACTCCTCGGTCTCATAGGCCCAAGCCAGACAGAGCGCGGAGAGCACAACATAGTTTCCACGCTTGGAGAGGGTCATGTTCATGCGTCTAGTATACATGAACTCACAGCCTTAACGTATAGTAATTTGCTTGACATATAGTGATCTGCCCAACATAATTTCGACTATCAGGGGACCCCTAGGAGAGGTGGCTTTTATGCCCACAGTCGGCGAGCAAGAGAAAGTGTTAGCACCACGTGAGTTGCCTCTGATACAGATTCGCCTCAGACCGCAGGAGAGAAATAGTGTTGGAAATCACTTTGTACAGACGGATCCCAATCCGGGCCTAGAACTCACGAAGTATCCACGAGTGGCGAAATTGCTTAGTAATCGTAAGTTTCAATTCCTCACCATCGTTCCTAATCAACTAATTTTTTGGTTTGTCATCTTGATTGGTTTTGTTGGAACTGCTGATCCGGGATTGAATTTTGGGACCGCGATTACATGGTACATCTGGTTCGCTCTGGTATTTGTATTGATGGTCGCCGTGGGACGTGCTTGGTGCCTGATGTGCCCATTCGGGGGATTTGGGGAATGGATTCAGCGTAAAACTTTTTGGAAGCGAACCCAGTCACGACTTGGGCTTGGTCTAAAATTCCCTGAGCAGATTGCGCAATATGGTTTCCTTACTTCGATTGGCGCCTTTGTACTTCTTACTTGGCTGGAAGAGTTCTTCAACATTGCCGGTCCTGGAAAACCGGTGGCGACTAGTTACATGGTTCTAGGGATCGTGGGAAGCGCTCTCCTCTTCTTTTTAGTATATGAACGACGAACTTTCTGTCGCTATGTCTGCCCTCTCTCTGGACTCATAGGCACTGTTGGTTCCATGGGTATGGCAGCGGGATTTCGTACCCGCGATCGAGAAGTGTGCCTTACCTGTGAAACTAAAGATTGCATGAGAGGCGGAGAAAACGGTTATGGGTGCCCATGGTACACATGGCCTGGAAGCGCCGATTCAAATGCCGCATGCGGATTATGCTCCGAATGTTATAAGGGGTGCCCGTCGGGAAACGTTGGACTTTACGTACAAAGTCCACTCACATCAGTAATTGCACCTACACGTCGTCGCGCGGATATTGCTTGGTCGGTAGCCATCTTGTGGGGTTTAGTCATTTACCAGCAGGTCAACGCGTTGCCTGCCTATGCAACGTTAGATGACTGGCTAAATAAGTACATGAGCTTTCCGCAGTACCCTAATCCCGTTGATTATTTAGCAATAATCGGTGGAGTCACTCTAATAATGGTCGGAATCACGTGGATGGCCGCGAAATACTTCGCAGCGGATGATCTGATTGTTCCAAACGGTGGGGATAGTTTCCTATCTAAGACAAGCACCTTTAGGGTATTCTTCTTTCCGTTTATGTACGGATTAATTCCCGTGGTTGGGTCAGATTATTTTGCCCGACAAATACCTAAGCTATTCAAACACGCGACTCGTATTGTGCCAGCCGTCGGGCATCTATTTGGTTCAGGATCAGCTTCATCTTCCCTCTATAAGACGCAAATCCTCAATGATCCGCAAATCGTGAAAGCACAATTGTTGGTTATCGCTCTGGGGACTCTGGCGGCGATGTGGGCGAGCTGGCGCATAGCCGGACGAGATCTAGTTCCCTTGACGGAACATCGTCGAGGAATTCAGATTACGGCTGCTTCTATTGCCGGAGTATGCGGGTTGGTGGCAAGTGTTTTGTACGTCTTGATAAGCGCAGCGGACTAGGGAGATATCTAATGTCACTTATTAAAACACGTTCACAGTCCGAACTTCAGTTAGAAGGACAGTCACCGCACGTTACGGTCTTAACGGACCGATGTGCAGGTTGCCAAGAGTGCCTCGTTCGATGCCCAACCAACGCATTGGTGATGGACTTTGGAAGTTGGACAGTGCTTGCTGATGATTCAACCTGCGTGGGATGTCGACAATGCGTTCGCACCTGTCCATTCAGTGCGATAACGGTCGATGGTCCAACACTTGTATCAAGTCGAGAGCACATCCCAACTTTTCATCCTCAGAGACTTGTGGGGAACTTAGAGGAAACCAGGAAAGGATTTACCACCTGGGCTCAAGTCAAGGCTGAGGCGAGTCGCTGCCTTAACTGCCCCGATCCCACGTGCGTACGTGGATGTCCGGCACATAATGATGTGCCGAGCTTCATCGCGGCAATTTTAAACGACGATCTGCAAGAAGCTCATAGAATTCTGCAGCTGACGTCGGTTCTTCCAGATATATGTTCCAGAGTTTGTGATCAGGCGCTGCAATGTGAAGGTGCCTGTACTTGGTCGCTTGCCGGAGGAGAGGGTGTCGCCATCGGTGCTCTTGAACGTTTCGTAACGGACAATGCGCCGGTACCGCCGGTCCAGCAACTCTCTAAAGAAGGTGCGGGACTCAAAATTGCGATTGTAGGTTCTGGTCCTGCGGGAATAGGTGCGGCGTGGGAACTTGCCCGAGCCTCGGCGTCGGTGACTGTCTTTGAGAAAGACGAGTTTCCGGGCGGATTGATGAAATGGGGTATCCCAGATTTCACCCTTCCCGACGAAATCGCTTCTCGCCCTTGGGGGGCATTAAGAGATGCCGGTGTGACGATTCATTGCAATAGTGGGGTTGCAGCCGATGGTCTTGATTCGCTTCTCGAAAATTTTGATGCGGTGGTGCTCGCTCAGGGAGCAGGAACTCCCATTCGACTCCCTGTGGAGGGTGGATCACTCGCGCAGGTTTGGGATGCGACTCGTTTTCTTCATGAGGCTCAATCTGCCGTTCTATCGCATCAAACGCTCTCTCACTTGACCAAGGAAGATGATCCAAGTGGAGTGCGAATTCGAACGGTCCTCGTAGTGGGAGCAGGAAATACTGCAATGGATGTTGCCCGCCTCGCGCGTCGACTCGGTGCTCGGGCGATCTGCGTTGATTGGATGGATCGACGATTTGCTCCTGTTCGGTCGGATGAGTTGGATGAAGCGGGGATGGAAGGCGTAGACATCAGATTCTCTACAACAATTGACCATCTCGAAGATGTTGACGGGAAACTCATACGAGCGCACTTGAGCTTTACGGAACAAAAATCTGCGAAGGTGTTGCCCGCAGTCGTGTCCAAGTTAGCAGAAACCGAAGTTGTCGATCTCGTTGTGATGGCGATGGGATACCGCGTTGATGAATCCTTCTCTTCCGTCTTGCCAAATTCTCCGATCTCTCGCCGTCTAAGGCCAGGGCTCACAGATCGTCGATGGCAGGCAAGTGGGTTGCTTGCAGGAGGCAAACCTGCCTTTGCCCGTAATCAACCCATTGGGGAATTGGCACTAGGCCGTGAAATTGCTTATTCCCAGGCAAGTAGGAATGTAGCAGAGCGATTGTGGGTAGCAGGTGACGCCTTGGTTGGGCCCGCCACGGTAGTTGAGGCAATGGCCCAGGGGCGAAGAGCTGCTCAGGCAATACTTAATGAGCGGCCAACAAGGGTTAGCTAACTTCAATGCACATTCAAAATGCCAGCTTGCGTGTGCGAACTGGCATTTTGAGTAGCAGAGAAATCGGCTAAAGATTATTCTCTCGGTAGTACCTGCGCCAAATAAGGCGGTGAATCGGGATCAACCGAGGTAGACGGTTGATGAATGGAATCTTCGGCATGAAGATGAATCCCAAAGTAAGAAGCATCAAGAATGCGAAGATTTGAATGTCTGCGTTATCGGATGACTTAAATGGTTCCACTTGATACCAGAGCGAGAAGAGCCACAACCAAGACTGACCAGGGTATGACCCAGTCTCGTTCATCATGCCCCATTGATCGCCGTGCAGGTGCTGGGCGGCTCCGAGATCATCCAAGTACGCACCATCGGCCAAAAAGAGCATCGGGCCAGTGAAATCACTCGGATACGGAGTTGCCTTTGTCGTG
>JANXZB010000047.1 GCA_025355765.1 Actinomycetes bacterium | reverse complement strand
CCAATGCTAGCCAATGCCCTTTAATCTGCCAATATTGCGCATGAAAGTCCTCGTAGCTCAGTGGATAGAGCAACCGCCTCCTAAGCGGTAGGTCGCCGGTCCGACTCCGGCCGAGGACACTCGATTTTAACTTCGATTATGGACGGAGTGTTCCAATAGGTAATACAAATATGCCATCTCTACGCTGATACGCCGAACCTGATGCGGTAACTACCGCCATGAAGGCGGGTTCCCCGGCAAGGTTAAGATCGATTTTATTTTTGACTTTCTTCAAACTTTCTGCGCCTTGATCAATGAATGCATCCCCAAGTTTAATTTCAATTGCAGCCCACGAACCGTTTCCAGATTCGATTATGACATCAACTTCGCTTCCAGAACTGTCACGATATTGCATCACGAGTCCTCCCATTGCTTGGGCGTATATACGCAAATCACGTACTGCTAAGTTCTCAAAGAGAAATCCCAGAAGGTTGAGCTGGTTATTGATGAGTATCTTTGGAGTAGCTCCGAGCGCAGCCACCGCAATAGATGGATCAACAAAGTACCTTACGGAAGCATTTATTAGGCGAGCCGGTGATCGCAAATTTGGAACCCATGGTGGATTATTTTCGGTTACCATGACTCGCTCTAGCGCTTCGAGATAGCCTGAAGTTGCCTTACGATCAAGAGGTGCGCCTTCAAGCCCAGTGTCTTTTGCAATAGTTGTTTCTGCAGCACGTGTACCTACATTTCGAGCCAATGATTGAATCGCACGTTTAACATTGGAGGCGTTGTACGCGATACCGCTTGCTGCTTGCACATCAAATGCGGCGAGCTCATCAATGTATGCCTTCATTGTTTTGCGAGACTGCTCAAGGGTTAACATCTGGTTAGATGGCCATCCACCCTTACATATCAGCTCTGCAACATTGGTAATGGTCATGTCAGGCCCTAAGGATGCGACAGCTGTGCCCTCAAAGAGAGCCTTCAATGAAATCGCACCATTGCTTTCCCCGGATTCAAAGAGACTCATTGGTCTCATTTTGAGGCGGGCGACGCGACCGGCAGCAGAATCTCTGGTTTTGTCTTCGACAGGTTTGGAGGATCCGGTGAGAATGAATTGGCCTTTAAGTTGGCGAAGGTCACTCTCCACTTTCACGCGCCCCCAAAGTTCTGGGACAAGTTGCCATTCGTCCAGCAAAATTGGAGTCTCCCCAGCAAGAAGTACCTCAGGTGAGATTGCCGCTATCTGGCGTGCATTCTCATCAATATCTAACCTCACGACTTTTTTCGCCCGCTGAATAGCCGATAATGTTTTGCCAACTGCCTTCGGTCCTTCAATAACAACAAAAGGAACGATTTTAAGCAATTCATCCAGTTCGTTGTCTATCACTCTGGGCGTATATTTCATTTGACTCATCCTCACTTCTACTTCATCAAGAATACCCAGATTTCACGGCTTTTGATACCCAGATTTCACGCCAAATAGCTCCTAGCCTGGACCAAATCTTCGCTGACGCGGCTCTTGTGCCATCCAAAGTCAGCAATATCAATTCCGTATGAGAAGTGCATCGATTTTAATTTGAGAGTGCGGTGCGATCCCATCGATCGTGTGCAGGTAAACGCGCCTGCACTAAGCGGTAGGTCGCCGGTCCGACTCCGGCCGAGGACACTTATTCCGATTTTTTAGGAATCTCGTCGGAAATTAGTGCGTGAGCGTAAATCGCTTCAACGATTTTGGGGCCCACCAGTTTTTCTCACCAAAGAGGCGCATCAATGCGGGCACAAGAAATGCACGAATCAGAGTGGCATCCACGATTACTGCAAAGGCAACACCGACACCCATCGCTTTGATTGATGAGATTCCGCTGGTGACAAAGGCGGCGAAGACAACTGCAAGGAGCATTGCCGCTGCAGTAATGATTCGGGCAGAGCGCTGCAAACCCGTGGCCACGGATTCCATATTGGATTTGCCGGCGACATGTTCTTCGCGGATACGAGAGAGTAGGAAGATTTCATAATCCATGGAGAGGCCAAAAACGACAACGGCCACCAGAATCGTAATCCCAGTATCGAGGCTTCCCGTTGTTGTGAAATCACCAACTAGCCATTTCATATGCCCATCGATGAAAATCCACGTTAGTACTCCGATCGTTGCGACGAGGGATAAGACGTTGAGCAAGACCGCCTTGATAGGCAAGATGATCGAACCTGTAAATATGAAAATCAGAATCAGGACGCTCAACGCGATCCAACCTAAAGCCCAAGGAAGCGTGTGTGCGATCCCGTCTTGAGTATCAGTGAAATCTGCCGCCGCTCCTCCGATGAGGGTGCCTGATGGAGATGGAATTGCTCGCATGGCATGGATGAGCACTTCTGCTTGAGTGGATCTCGACGGCATTGATTGAACGGCAGACAGACGCAGGTCATTGCCTTGCGTTTGGGGC
>JANXZB010000014.1 GCA_025355765.1 Actinomycetes bacterium | reverse complement strand
CTGAGGACCTAATGAACTAAATTGGTCTTACTGAAAGAGAATGGCGGCGGCACATGATTGCCCTGTTTCGTTGGCTGGCTAGAAAGCAGAAGAAGGACATTGCTTTTCTACGCAAGTACGAACGCTCGCATCCCCATTTTTCTATCTTTTAGAGATCGACGCGGTTAATCCACGTTGCAAAAATAGATGATGGACCCGTGTACTGGCTGTGACCGATGACGGACGCGAGATACTCCTTTAACAGCTCCCTTGCCTACGTCTGTGAAATCACGTATCTCGCTCGCGGAGCCAGTCTCGGCAACGGCACTCACCCTAAGTTGATCGTCGAGACCTACGAGTCCACCGTCGCGTTTAGAGAACATCGACATCTAGCAATCAATGTCGATTCCCATAGAGTGGTCGCCAACAAGGGATTCACCGCGTCAATTCTTCAAGACGCCGCCAAACTTACAGTGATCAAGTGAATGATCTTTAGGACTGCGTAGCCTGCGGCCTGTTATCGATAGCCATCCACCGTCCTGGACTCTTAAGTGGCTCAAAACCGACGCGTGCGTAAACTTCGTGCGCATCGCGAGTTGCCAGAATGATCCGTTTGATGCCGTTTTTCTCTGCCCAGTCAACACTTGCTTCAGCAAGCCACGTACCGATGCCGCGTCCGCGGAAATCGGCATCGACGAAGACATCACAGAGCCAGGCAAATGTTGCACAGTCGCTGACGATGCGCGCTACTGCAATTTGTGTGAATCCTTCATAGACGCCTATCGGGTACGAGAAGGTGAAGGCTTTTTCGACAGTTTCGAAATTGCGGCCGTTGGCCCAGTAGCTTTCAAAGCAGAGCCAGTGATGGATTTTTGGCAAATTGAGCAGATTCTCGTCATCGCTTAGGAGCAAGCCGTCTCTGCTATTGCTCAGGAGGTTGAGGGTCGCCATCAGCCTCCCCTTTCGTTAACGGATCAAATGCGGGATCGCCATCCCCATGCAAAGGATGATGCCAAAGAATACCTGTGTGGGGAAAATGTATGCCTTCACGAAATGCCTCCGTCGCTGAAAATCTCCTCAAAAAGAGCGGGTGTTATATTGGTAACGAGGTGGCTAGCACTTAGGTTCACCGCTCCACAATGGCGATAAAATGGAAGCAGAAGGTACAAAGAGAGCCGTTGATAAAGATGGTAATGAACTGGTACTCCAAGAAAGCCAATCCAAGAGATCTCGCGATAAAGCCGCGCATTTTCAGAAATGTGAGATTTCTGGTGGTGATTGTTTTGAGTTCGGTGCTGGCGGTTGTTGGTGGAGATCTGTATAGCACCCACAGATCGGCAGGCGTGGAAAATGGCCTGCGATTAATTGGCGCAAGGGCCATGACCGCGGCAGAACTCCGTGAAACAGTGTCTTCAAACAATCTACTTGTCTACTGGGCAGGTCCTCGGGATGGAGCGAATTATCTTCTCGACACAACTGAACCCAGCGTCATTGTTCTGACTGAACTCCCGCCGGGCCAGCGAACACAGTCCACCCGTTCTTCCTACCCGCAGATCGCCACTTATGTTCAAAAGAATGCTTTCAAGGTCGTCCTAAATGGTGGGAACAACCCAGATGTTGGTGGGTTCATCAACGCCGATGGCAATTCAGTTTTCTACAGCAGCCTGGAACCCAGCAACGTCTATGTGGGAATCAGGGGCAAAGACATCGAGATGCAGATTTTTCACCCCACTCAGGGAATGAGCCTGCAAATCGCCAATACGCCTGGCCTGCTTATTCCGATAACAAAGGCGACTGGATAAACTGCCGATTGAACCATTTGGCCACGTACCTCGTTGTCGCAAGTGGAGGTACTCATGTCATCCAAGCAAGACGAACTGCTCCAGGCGCTCCATGACGTTCATGGACCAGCTTTGACCCGTTTCGTTGCACACATGACCCATGACTCCTCCTTTGCCCAAGATGTCGTACAGGAAGCCCTGCTTCGGGCGTGGAAGCATCCTGAAATTCTGGCGCAGAGTGATGATGCAGCGAGAGCTTGGCTCTTTACCGTCGCCCGGAATCTGGTCATTGATGATCGACGAAGCGCCCGTCATCGCCGCGAGGTTTCCACGGATGTGCTCCCAGAGACGGTTGGTCTTGATGAGACTGACTCGGCCCTGGATGCGTGGATTCTTTCCGATGCCCTTTCATCGCTATCGGTTCAACATCGAAATGCGATAGTCGCGGCTTACTATCTTGGCCATTCAATCGCTGAGATCGCCCGGCAAGAGGGTGTGCCTGAAGGAACGATCAAGTCTCGACTTCATTACGCGCTGCGCGCATTACGACTTTCCCTGCAAGAGAGAGGAGCAGCCCAATGAATGAGTCTGTCGACAAATATTGCGAATGGGATGCCGCATATGTTCTTGGTTCGTTGAGCACTGATGAGCGACGCGAATTTGAAAGACATTTAACTAGCTGCGCAGCATGCACGAGTGCCGTTGGTGAATTGGCCGGGATGCCGGGCTTCCTCATGAAGATAGACGCCAATACCGCCGGGGCACTGGCGCAGACACCGGGTCGCGAGAATGTGTTCGCCCTTCCCCTCGAACCCATTCAGAGTCTGGCGCGCGCTGCGATCAAAGGTAAGACAAGCCTGCGTCGTCGGATGGTCGCAGGTATGTCAGTCGCGGCAGCTTTCGTCATGGTCTTGGGTTTGGCGCTCGGCTTGAATATTCATTCAGCAAGCAACCCCAGCACTGGTCAGGTCTCAACTGCCCTGGCTGGAACAAAGGTGGCGATGGTGGCGATGGAGAAAAACGCGATGGTGGTCGATATGCGTGTGACAAAGAAAAAATGGGGAACTCAGTTCACGTGGAATTGCGCGTATAGAAATGATGAGATTTCTGCAAAGGTTCCGCAGTCCTACGATCTAGTAGTTACGCAAACTTCAGGGGTAACAACGACTGTTGCCACATGGAGCCAGGCTGGCGACAGCGCAAAGGGACTTGTTGCCTCCACGGGAATTCCACTTGCCAAGATCAAATCTGTCGAAGTCCAATACACCGATACTCACGCCCCCGTTGTTCGAGGCGAAATCTAGAATGCCTTGAGGCTATTTAGGTTCTCGCTGGAGAATATCCCGAATTTCCCGCAGCAATGCAATGTCCTCTGGGGTTGTCGCAGCAGTTTCGACTGGCGTTTCGCCGCGACGACGGCGAGCCATCAAAGTGTTAATCGGAACGACGATGAAGAAATAAAGTATCGCGGCGACAATTAGGAAGTTGATGATCGCGTTTATAAACGCTCCCCAATCAAAGGCAACTCCGTTGACGAAGAACGATCCGCCATGTACGCCCCCGCCACCCATGAGTTTGATGAGGGGCTCAACGAATGACTTGGTGAATTGGGTGATTATTCCGGTGAATGCTGCACCAACGACTACTGCGATTGCTAGATCAACTACATTTCCCCGCAAGATAAAGTCACGAAACCCCTTGATCATGCTTACCCCGTCTCCTGAGTCGGTTACTGGTATTGAGAAGTTTAGTGCGCTCTAGTAACTTGCCTAGGTATGGAACCACTTACCCTCTCTGTTGACTGCGGTGGTTTAGGCATCAAAGCATCCGTTCTGGATAACGCGGGGACCATGCGAATTCCACCCGTGCGCGTGCCAACTCCGTATCCACTGACTCCCCAGCGCCTAGTCGCAACGGTAAAGGAAATTGCGGATTCCCTCCCCAAGGCAGATCGAGCTACCGTGGGAATGCCGGGAATGCTCCGCCACGGTGTTGTTGTAGCCACCCCTCATTACATCAACGCGGCAGGGCCTCTCACTCGACAAGACCCCGAACTCAAAGCGGCTTGGGGTGGCTTTGATATGCGCTACGCCTTTACCGAGGCACTGGGAATGCACACCCTGGTACTCAACGATGCTGAGGTTCACGGAGCAGGTGTTGTTGCAGGTTCTGGTTTTGAAATTGTTCTGACCTTGGGCACCGGGTTGGGGTGCGCTGTTTTTGACGGCGGAGTTCTGGCACCGCACATCGAACTTTCCCATGCAACTGTGCGTCGTTCGACAACTTTCGATGAATGGGTAGGCGAACAGGAACGACGACGTATGGGGGATAGTTTCTGGTCGCGGCGCGTTCATGCGATGGTGGATGAACTGCGCCCGGTTTTTCACTGGGATCGTCTCTACATTGGTGGCGGGAATTCTCGGCGTATCAAGGATTCGGTTCTACGTAAGTTGGGAGATGATGTGGTTATCGTTCCTAACGAGGCTGGCATCATTGGCGGAGTAAGGGCATGGAGTTTGATTTCCAATCAGGAAGCGGGCTGAACTATGGGAGAGAAAGTCACATTCGCAAGTAACGGTGGAACGTGCGAGGGATACCTGGCAATTCCAGAAAGTGGAAGCGGGCCTGCTGTCATCGTGATTCAAGAATGGTGGGGTTTGGTAGGGCACATCACCTCCATCGCTGATCGTTTTGCCGAAGCGGGCTTTGTCGCCCTTGCACCAGATCTTTACCATGGAGTGATTGCCAAGGAGCCAGACCATGCCATGAAGATGTTGATGGGGCTTGCGATGGACAAAGCAGCACTTGATATTGATGGGGCTGCGAAATACTTAAGCGATCGCGATGACGTATCTGGCAAAGGAATCGGCGCGGTTGGTTTCTGCATGGGCGGCTCACTTGCCCTGTGGAGCGCGACGCTTTCCCCAGAGATCACAGCAACTGTTGCTTTTTATCCAGGACTTCCGTGGGAGCGCATGTCTCCGAATTGGCAGAACTACTCGGACAAGAGTGCCCAGATTCATTGCAGCGAATCTGACGGAAAATCAACCGCGCCTGGAATTCAAGAGGCTGTTAAATCAATCAAGTTCGCGGCTGGAAGCGTCGAGACCTTTGACTATCCCGGCACGCACCATGCTTTCTTTAATGATGAACGTCCCGAAGTCTTTGACAAAGAAGCATCAGCACTGGCTTGGGATCGCATGATTACCTTCTTTAATATCTCCATCGGCTAACTTCTTCCTTGCATTGAGTGAGTGTTGCCACTCGGCAGAAGGTTTGCTGATCAAGGAGGATCACACATGAGCGAGAACATAGGGCAAGTGGCCCAACCTGGTGACAACTCGATGAACACCCAGCCGGTGAAGAAGCGGAGCATCGGGAAGATTATCGGGATCGTCATTGCGGCAATTGTTGTTGTAGTTGTAGGACTTACCTTCTTTGTAAATTCAGCCACCAAGGCACCAGTTGCTGTGAGCAACCAATTCCTCAATGCTGTTCAGGCAGGCGATGCCGCAACTGCGTATTCGCTCTTCTCCACAGCAGCCAAAGTAGCCGTACCCTCTGATCAATTCGATGCAGTGGTTAAGCAGGTAGGGCCAATTCTCAATGCAAGTGAGAGAATGACGTTTGGAAGGTCTTGAACTTCGCCAGTAAGGCCAAGTAACTAAGACGCGTGAGGAATGGCCTCACGGACCTTGTTGCCAAGGATGGCCACTCGGTCATCTTCGGTGAGGCCACCCCAGATTCCGTAAGGCTCCTGGATTGCCAGAGCCTGCTTTCGACACTGTTTCATCACCGGGCAGGCGGCACAGACGGCGAGTGCCTTGTTCTCCCTATTTCGCCTGCTTGGCCCACGCTCTCCATCCGGATGGAAGAACATTTCCGAGGGAAGATCTCTGCAGGCACCATGCTGTTGCCACTGCCAAATCTCTAGAAGTGGCTTTGGTAATCGCGTGCTATCGGTCATGTTCTCTCTCCTTTGCTCTTCAATGACTCTACGAGGGCAATGGGGTGCATTCAATGAAGGCTCTCTGGGAGTCCTCTGTGTCTATGCCCAGTTTGGGTCGCGCCAGTCTGGGTTTTTACCCAGCAAGATGCCCCCGATAGACTTCACGCCTTCAAGGTGCTGCAGGAGGGAAAAATGAGCGACAACGAGAAGGTCGTAATGCTGGGTTTGACCTACGACGATGTCCTCCTTCTACCAGATGCCTCAGAGGTAATTCCCAGCGAGGTCGATACCTCCACTCGCCTGACCCGCAATATTTCTTTACGAATTCCTCTTATCTCCTCTCCCATGGACACGGTGACCGAGTCCGAGATGGCGATCGCCATGGCAAAAGCCGGCGGAATCGGGATTATTCACCGCAACCTGCCCGTTGATGAGCAGGTCACTCACGTGAAATTGGTCAAAGGAGTTGGCCTTGCCGGCGCAGCAGTTGGCGTTGGCGATGACGGCTTTGCTCGCGCGAAGGCGCTCATTGAAGCAGGCGTTGACGTCGTTGTTGTCGATACGGCGCACGGCCATCACAGAGGTGTACTTGATGCAATTGCCAGAATTAAAAAATATGCGCCAAGCATTGAGATCATCGGCGGTAACGTAGCAACTCGGGCGGGAGCTCAGGCTCTCATCAACGCCGGTGCCGATGCAGTCAAAGTCGGAGTTGGACCCGGTTCAATCTGCACCACTCGTGTTGTGACCGGCGTTGGCGTCCCGCAGATCACCGCGATTATGGAAGCAAGCAAAGCGTGCGGCAAAGCCGGTATACCGCTGATTGCCGATGGCGGTTTGCAGTTCTCCGGCGACATCGTAAAAGCACTTGTTGCAGGTGCTGACACCGTGATGCTCGGCTCACTTCT
>JANXZB010000060.1 GCA_025355765.1 Actinomycetes bacterium | reverse complement strand
TGTCGTTGATGACGATGTGGATGTTGAAGTCGAAGATGGCGATGTAGATCCGAGCAATGTGCAGATGCTCGATGTCGGCTCGCCCTTTGATTTCGCCAACCAGGGCATGCTCTATCTGCCAAAGCATCTTCCCGAACCAGGTCGCGATGGCCCAAGTCTTGAGGCCCTGACAGAACTAGGCGAGCTCATTGATGCCGCGGGTGGGCGCACATTGGCCCTCTTCTCATCATGGCGCGGCGTTGAAGCAGCCGATGCGCACCTGCGAAAAGTGTTGGCCGAGTTGCCGATAAAGATCATCACGCAAAAGCGCGGGGATGCGGTTGGCCCCTTGGTCGAACGATTCGCCAAGGATCAAACATCGATTCTGCTTGGAACAATCAGCCTCTGGCAGGGTGTCGATGTGCCGGGTTCCTCATGCATTCTTGTTGCCATTGATCGAATTCCATTTCCACGCCCCGATGATCCTGTCATGTCTGCACGCGCGGCAGAAGTCGATGCGGCGGGCGGCAGCGGGTTCATGAAGGTGTCGATGCCACGTGCTGCACTCATGCTGGCCCAGGGAACCGGTCGACTTATCCGTTCGATGGATGATCGTGGCGTGGTTGCGATCCTTGATTCGCGCATCGTGACCAAGCGCTACGGATCTGTACTGCTCAATTCAATGCCACCGCTTTGGCGAACATCTGATGAGAAAACTGTAAAGGAGTCGTTGCGAAGACTGCACGCCTCATTCATTGACGGCGAGAAAGACTAAAAATCTAGCTCCAAGATTTTTCTAACCGTTGGCCACGTTTTGGCAAAACTTGGGTGCAAGTTCATGGAGTCAACATTTTCCCACTCGACCCAGAGCAATTCTTGGGACTCATCGTTCATCTCGTGTGGAATCAGATTCGGACTTGCGGTGGCAATGACCGTGTCATAGCGCCAGAGGCCATGATCATCATGGACGGTGCGATGTATGGTGACAAGCTCTGGATCGATCCCTGTTTCTTCGACGGCTTCTCGCAGGGCGGCTTCGATCACCGTCTCGTGAGAATCGCGCGCACCACCGGGGATGCCCCAGGTGTCGCCATTGTGAACCCAGGGTGCGCGGTGTTGGAGAAGCAGGGTGCGCTCGCGTAATAACAAAAGTCCTGCTGCGCCATGCAATCCCCAATGCTTGTTGCCGCAATGGCACTGGACCCAGCCGTCCCCGTCGCGATGTGCCATGAGAACACTTTAGGGGCAGCGCTGCGCTCTTTGCACAACGGTTGCGACCGTGGGCCTGTGTGAGTTTTAGAACTTTTACTCTGGGCGGATGTTCAATTCCAGAGTAGCGATTTTCGCCATGGCCCTTATCTGCCCCATCATTCTTTTTCCCGAGCTCGCGCACACGGATTACGCTCAAGCAGCGGAATGCACGACCAAGGTATGCATTAACGTCTACACACAAGATGGACAACTCGTAATCGAGGCGCACAAGGGGAGTGGACCTAAAGTTCATGTGACAAGGAGGCCTGCGCCGAAAGTTGCACCCAGGCCAAAACCGAAAGTGGCACCAAAGCCCAGAGTGACCCCGTTAATCACGTCTACGTATATTGCACCGAAACGCGTGCCGCGAAAGAAAGTTGCACGAGCTAAAACCGTGCGAAAAGTGGTGCCAAAAGTTTCTCTCAACGACAAGTTGATCAAGTTGATTCCCACAGGAAATATCGCGCACGAGCCCTCATCCAAGGCCGTCGTAAACATTCCAGTGATCTATTGGTGCGATTTGCCTGGCGTATTCAGCACGAAGGTTGCCATCATCGGTGAGGCTGTGGATGTCGCGATGCGGCCATCTTTTCTGTGGAGTTTTGGCGATGGATCCTTTTACGCGACAACTTCGCCAGGGGCCGCCTACCCGAACCAAGTCATCACTCACACGTATCGAAAATCAGGAACGTATGCGGTCGTACTAGTAGCAACGTGGGGAGGCACGTGGAGCAATAATGGGGTAGCCCGCGCCATTACGGGAGAAATACGGAAAGTATCAGTGACCACAGTCAATATTGCCAACGCGCCAACTCGGTTAACGAAGTAGTTCATGAGCAACCCGAGATTTTCCACAAGCCATGGCAATGGGAGTTAAAAATGTGGGCGCAGGCGAGAACCATCCTCTGTCATGACAACACTTACATCACCCCATGACTTACTTGCCGCAATTCCATTTCTCATCGGATATCACCCCACTGATTCACTCGTCATCGTCTCGTTGAAAGAGGAATGCGTAGGGATGGCGATGCGGGTCGACTATCCGAATATTGATGACGCCCATGCCACTGAGGCCTTTGATGCGCTGGTCTTTCATCTTCTCCGAGAAGGTGCGCAAGGCGCTCTCGTTGTTGCCTACGTCCCTGACGGCCGTGACGACGGGCTCGAGATTTTGGAAAACATTTCCACGGCTCTTGCCCGTGCTGAAATTCCAATCCGTGAATCTTTGCTGATCGCTGGGGGACGTTGGCGATCGGTGCTCTGTGGGGATCAAGATTGTTGTCCTGCCCAAGGAAATGAGCTTCCTGAAATTGAGTCCTCGCGTGTGGCGGTGGAACAAGTCGCAGATGGCCGCCCTATGCCTTACGGAAATCGCGAAGGAATGGCCGACTCGATTGCATCGCTGCCCTTGGCAGATGACGCCCGCTTCGCAAAGCAGGTCGCGCGACATCGCATCGAGGCCGAATCTGACGAGATTCAAAAGGCGCAACGCGCCGGTGCATTGGCAGTTCTAGATCTTGCCTCGCGCTTTATTGCCGGCTCGATGGGGCGCGACATCCCCGGTGATCAGGAATTGTCGGCAATTGTTCTGGGCTCAATAAGTGACATTCAAGTCCGAGATTTTGCTCTGGGTTCACACGATGATGAGAGCATCGAGGTCTATTGGGCAATGTGGCGCTACCTCGTTCGCATTGCCCCATCAGGATACGTTGCTCCGGTGGCATCACTGCTCGCGGCCCTTTCCTATGAGAAGGGCGAAGGCGCCCTAGCCCAACGATCCCTAGATCGAGCACTATGCGATGATCCGTCTTATTCGTTGGCCGGGCTCCTCAGGCGTGTTTTTAGTGCGGGCTGGCCGCCCGAATCCTTCGGTGCTATGCGTAGAGATCTACATCCCAAGGTATGTGCGGGAATTTTTTTGGTCTAGAATCATCGGCAAGGTCACGAGTTCCAGGTACGAGCCCCGGCTAACTGGACGGCAACCCTCCAACGCGGCGGGGTGCTCCGGGTGAAGACCAGGTTGGTAGTTTTTTACTGACAAGCGCGGAAGGTTTTTTTGATGGCGACTTTGGGCACCACCGGGGCATGGCTCGAATTTCACGAGCCCGGAGAACGACAGTTTCTCTCCATTGGTTCCCTCACGTTGGAAAACGGGGAAGTGCTCTCCGACGTCACCATTGCTTATCAAAGTTGGGGCCAACTCAATGCCGCACGAGATAACGCGATCCTTGTCAATCACGCCCTAACGGGTTGGTCGGATGTTCCGGGGTGGTGGCCCTCGATGGTCGGACCCGGATTGCCCTTTGATACCGATAAGTTTTTTGTGGTCTGCCCTAATGTTATTGGTGGTTGCCAGGGGAGCACGGGTCCATCCAGCCTGGCACCGGATGGAAAGAGGTATGGATCTCGTTTTCCCACTCTGACAATTCGCGACATGGTCGAGGCCGAAGTGGCTTTCACCGATCTTTTAGGAATAAAGAAATACCGACTCTCGGTCGGGCCTTCCCTGGGCGGGATGAGGTCTCTGGAATGGGCCATTTCGTATCCGGATCGAGTAGGGGCAATCTGCACAATCGGCTCATCGGCGGTTGCCACTGGCGACCAGATAGGTACTGCCTCGATTCAAATTCGGGCGATCAAAGCCGATCCCCACTTTTATGGCGGAGATTATTACGACAAGAAGGAAGGTCCGATTGAGGGTATGGGTATCGCCCGTCGCATCGCGCACCTGACCTACCGGACAGAGGCTGAGATGGATGTGCGCTTTGGCCGTGAACTCCAAGGTGATGACACGGGTCGCTACGCAGTGGAGTCATATCTGGATCATCAAGCATCCAAACTTGCCCATCGCTTTGATGCCAATACCTACATCGCCTTGACCGAGGCGATGAATTCACACGACATTGGGCGAGATCGCGGGGGAGTTCAAGCGGCCCTGGCCAGCATCACCGTGCCAGTCATCGTTGTCTCGATCGACACTGACCGGCTCTTCCCACCGCGCTTGCAGGCCGAAATCGCCGACTTGGTCCCCAACGCCCATGCATTGGTGAGAATCTCCTCACCCTTTGGCCATGATGGCTTTTTGGTCGAGGTGGAAGCTGTTGGGGATGTCATTCGGAGGGCTCTCACGCTCGGGTAGAGACTTTGCCCCTCAGAAAAGCCCTGTGGATGTGCATTTTGGCCTGTGGATAATTTATAATATAGCCATCGCTTCTTCGCAGTTGATCAGAGATCAATTGAGCGGAGTCAAAACAAAGGACCAAAGTGGCTGCTCTTAGTGCGCTCAAAAACAAGACAAAGGCTGCTGCGTCAAAGAAGGCCGCAGCACCTGTCAAGAAAGCCGCCGCAAAGAAAACCGTAGCGAAAAAAGCTCCGGCGAAAAAAGCGGCAAAGATCCCTTTGAAGAAAGTTCTCACCGTAAATGATGTGCGTCTCATCATCAGTGCGAAGGAGGCAATTCATCGTCAGAAAGAAGTTGCTGAGGAATTAGCAGCGCGCGGTGTCACAAGTTTAAATCGCATCCCTAAAAAAGATGACAAGCCGTTGGTGGACGAAGCGCGTGAGTTGGCAATTTCAGTTCCCGCTCTCACTGAGAAATTGCGCAAACATGGACTTGGAGCTCCAAACCGAATTTTAAAGAAGGCCGAGTACGCACTTGTTGCACCGAAGTTGGTTGAGCCATCTGCTGCAAAGGCAGAAAAGAACGGCGCGACTGCAGTTGCGAAAATTGGTGCCGAAGAAGTCGAACTAGAAGAAGTCGAACTAGAAGATCTCGACGCACTTGTTGCTGAGGTGGCACCCGAAGAAACATCTGAAGACAAGGTCAACGCACCACGCGTCGTCAACCTTGCAGAAGAGAGTACTGGCAACGAAGAAAACGCCTTTACGCTGAAGGCATCTGAAGAAGATGACGCACCTGCCCAGACGGTTATGACCGCCGGTGCGACCGCTGACCCTGTTAAGGATTACCTCAAGCAGATCGGCCGTGTCGCACTTCTCAATGCAGAACTCGAAGTAGAACTCGCAACGCGAATTGAAGCGGGCCTCTTTGCCGAAGAAAGAATCTCAACCGATAAGAAATTGGATAAGAAACTCAAGCGCGAACTCGAATGGATTGCAGAAGACGGACGTCGCGCAAAGAACCACCTCCTTGAGGCTAACTTGCGTCTTGTTGTGTCTCTTGCAAAGCGATACACGGGCCGCGGAATGTTGTTCTTGGATCTCATTCAAGAAGGAAATCTCGGGTTGATCCGTGCAGTTGAGAAGTTCGACTACACAAAGGGTTACAAGTTCTCAACGTATGCAACGTGGTGGATTCGCCAGGCGATCACGCGTGCGATGGCAGATCAGGCACGCACCATTCGTATTCCGGTTCATATGGTTGAAGTCATCAATAAACTTGCGCGCGTACAGCGGCAGATGCTCCAAGATCTTGGTCGCGAACCGACCCCCGAGGAATTGGCAAAAGAACTTGATATGACACCAGAGAAGGTCGTCGAGGTCCAAAAGTACGGCCGCGAGCCCATCTCCTTGCATACCCCCCTTGGCGAGGAAGGCGATTCTGAGTTCGGTGACCTGATTGAGGACTCTGAGGCCGTTGTTCCAGCCGATGCAGTCTCATTCACCCTGCTTCAGGAGCAGTTGCACGCAGTTTTGGATACTTTGTCTGAGCGCGAAGCTGGCGTAGTCGCCATGCGCTTTGGCTTGACCGATGGACAGCCCAAGACTCTCGATGAGATCGGCAAGGTCTATGGGGTCACACGTGAGCGTATCCGCCAGATCGAGTCGAAGACCATGTCGAAATTGCGCCACCCGTCGCGCTCCCAAGTTCTCCGCGATTACCTCGATTAACGATGAGCGACGAACTAGAAAGTACTCGCGTAAGGATTCAGGTACGCCCCAATGGCTCATTACGAGTCACGGGGATAGTGGATTTTGTGGACGCAGAGGGGGCGGTCATCCGCACAGATGCCAATTTTTCTCTATGCCGATGCGGGCATTCGAAAGAGAAACCGTTCTGTGATGGATCACACAGGGCTGCAGAATTTCAAGCCCCAGCGCTTTAATTAAAGCAATTATCGGGCTGGTGTCTGCTCGAGTCGTTCTGTCTCATCCTGCATGTGAGCAACGATCGGCTTGAGGCCGGCTGCATATTCCTTCGCATGGTGACCACAGAAGAGGAGTTCTCCGCCTGATAGGAGTACGGCTCGTACATACGCCTGAGCTCCGCAACGATCGCAGCGGTCAACGGCATTGAGCGGTGTGGCTTCTAAAATCAGTTGCTCAGTCATTTCGCTCTCCTAACTTCTGACTCACCCTGAGTCTTATCTGTAGAACATCAAACCATGGGTTGATTATTCCCCGCTTCCAATAATAGGACAAATTATGTAAATCTTTCGTTACAAGGACATTTATTGGCCGTTCTCCCCGAATTCTCAGCGTATATTCACAGAATATGCATTGACCGGATGCCCTTGACAAGCATTGGAGCCACTATGCGGCGCGCTTACTATCTTGCATCAGTTCTCCTCGCTAGCCTTTGCGCCCGTGAGCATTAAAGATAAAAACGTAGAACCGAGTTACACCGCAAAAGATTTGGCGGTTCTCGAAGGACTAGACGCTGTCAGAAAGCGTCCTGGCATGTACATCGGATCCACGGATTCACGGGGATTGATGCACTGCCTCTGGGAAATTATCGACAATTCCGTGGATGAGGCACTTGCTGGTTATTGCAAGAAGATTGAGATCAATCTCGAATCCGATGGCTCAGTTGAAGTCCACGATGATGGCCGAGGAATTCCCGTGGACAAAGAACCCAAGACGGGTCTTACCGGCGTGGAAGTGGTGCTCACAAAACTGCACGCGGGCGGAAAATTCGGCGGCGGGTCTTATGCTGCCTCGGGTGGTTTGCACGGCGTTGGTGCCTCTGTTGTGAATGCGCTGGCTTCGCGCCTTGATGTGGAAGTTGATCGTGATGGCAAGATCTACTGGATGTCTTTTAAGCGCGGCGTGGCGGGTATTTTTGATGGCGAGGGCACGAAGGCGCCTTTCTCTCCTGCCTCCGGATTGCGTGTTGTCGGCAAGGTGCCCCACAAAATAACCGGAACGCGCACCAAGTGGTGGAGCGACAAAGAGATTTTCCTCAAAGATGCCGAATTAGAACTCGAAGAGATTTACGCACGCGCCAGGCAGACTTCGTATCTCGTTCCTGGGTTAACTCTTACTGTCAATGACAATCGCACCAAGGTCAAAACGACTGAGACCTTTGTCCATAAAGGCGGCATTGCCGAGTACTGCTCTTTTCTGCAACCGGACGCGCCCGTGGGCGAAGTGATCCGCTTAACCGGCGGCGGTCATTACGAAGAGACTGTCCCCGTCCTTGATGAGCAAGGCCATATGGTCTCCACCGAAGTCGAACGTGATATGGCAGTCGATATCGCATTGAAGTGGGGCAATGGGTTTGAAACCACCATGCGTTCCTTCGCCAACATCATCGCCACGCCCAAAGGCGGAACTCACGTCCAAGGATTTGAGCGGGCGATTACCAAGGCGATCAACGAAGCTTTGCGTTCGACAAAAACTTTGAAGAACAACGAGGCCGATGTCACCAAAGACGACGTCATGGAGGGCCTCACCGGAGTAATTACGGTCCGGATGTCTGAACCGCAGTTTGAGGGTCAGACCAAGGAAGTACTGGGCACATCTGCTGCCACCAGAATCGTGGCTTCGGTGGTGGCTGAAGAGATGAAGGCCTTCTTTAACACGACCAAGCGAATTGATAAGGCCAGCGGCCGTCTCATCCTCGAGAAGATCGCAGCCGCGGCCAGAACTCGTATTTCCGCCCGCGCTCATAAAGACCTGCAGCGCCGCAAAAACGCTTTAGAGAGCTCGTCTCTGCCGACAAAATTATCGGATTGCCGCTCTGAGGATGTTGCCCGCACCGAACTGTTTATCGTTGAGGGCGAGTCCGCCCTTGGCACAACTAAGGCGGCGCGAAACTCCGAGTTCCAGGCGATCCTGCCCATTCGCGGAAAGATCCTCAATGTGCAGAAGGCATCACTTTCGCAGATGCTCGATAACACCGAGTGCGCCTCGATCATCCAGGTAATCGGTGCCGGCTCTGGCAGGTCTTTTGAAATAGATGAAGCGCGTTACGGGCGCATTATCTTGATGTCGGACGCAGATGTCGATGGAGCGCACATCCGGACCCTTCTTTTGACTCTTCTCTACCGCTACATGCGCCCGCTTATCGATGCGGGGCGCGTATTTGCGGCGATCCCACCCCTTCATCGCATTGAGGCAATGGGCTCGGGCGGCAAAAAGGGCGAATTTTCGTACACCTATTCAGATGATGAGATGAAGAAGGTCACGGGCGATCTGACCAAAGCGGGCAAGAAGTGGAAAGAGCCGATTCAGCGCTACAAAGGTCTTGGCGAGATGGATGCTGATCAGTTACGTGAGACCACGATGGACCCAGACCATCGCACCTTGCGACGAGTTACCGTCACCGATGCTGTTGCCGCAGATGCCATGTTTGAACTCCTTATGGGCAACGATGTTGCACCACGTAAAGAGTTCATCTCGACAGCCGAGATCAACCGCGATCGGATCGACGCCTAAGTCAACGAGAGGGCAACTAGATGTTGGACTCCAAGAGCGAGTATTCACTTAGTTGTACCGCCGGAGTGGTCGCACGCGATGATTTAGGCCGCGTCCTATTGATTCAAAGATCTGATGATTTAACGTGGGGACTACCAGGGGGACATGTCGAGCCTGGTGAAACGTGGAGCCAGGCAGCCCTCAGAGAATGCCTAGAGGAAACTGGCTGGATCGCTCGGGTCACTGGAATTTTCGGCGTGTATAGCAACCCAAAGAGCCAACGCCACATTTATCCCAATGGCAACCGAGCACATTTTATGAGCGTTGTATTCACAGCCGAGCTAGTCGAGAGAACTGGAGAGCCGAGTAGCGAGTCAGCAACTGTTCAGTTCTTCGATGCAGAGGAACTTCGAGGTTCGATCTTTCCTGCAGATATGCCCGTATTCGAAGCACTCCGTTCGAGACGGGCAGGTCCCTTCATCGATTAAGCCGCGGTGATTACTGTCCTTCGAGGCGTAGCGAAAGATTTGCCCACGACCGTGAGTTCGTCGCTGACCTGCTTCTTGATGTTCTCTTCACTCTTTAGAAGTGCTACAAGAGCTGCGATCGTGGACTTGAGTTCCTTCTGCTCGCTCTCCAGCTCCAATTTCGACATCTTTGTCAGTCTACGCAGTGGCATATCGAGAATGTACGTGGCCTGCTCATCATTGAGTTTGAACGCTTTAATGAGGGCATCCTTAGCTGTTGCGGCATCATCGCTGCCGCGAATGATCTTGATGACCTTGTCGATGTCAATGATTGCCTTGAGAAGCCCGTCAACAAGGGTCAATCGAGCAGTTGCTTTTGCCTTGCGGAACTCAGAGCGACGTCGCACAACCTGGACCCGGTGCGCAATGAAGACCTGCAGCAATTCTTTGAGCCCTAGGGTTTGCGGCCGCCCATTAACGAGAGCAACGGCGTTGATCGCGAAACCATCCTCCATAGGGGTGAGTTTGTAGAGCTGTTCGAGAACTTGCTCTGGCTCGAATCCGTTTTTGAGTTCGATGACGACGTTGGTACCGGTCTTGCCATCAGTGAGGTCGATGATGTCGGAAATTCCCTGGAGCTTCTTCGCCTTTGCCAGGTCTGCGATGCGCTCGACGATCTTCTCCGGTCCGATATTGAAGGGAAGTTCCTTGATGGTGATGCCCATTTTTCTGGAGGAGACTTTGCCGATTTCTACGGTGGCGCGGACTTTGAAACTGCCCTTGCCGATTGCATATGCCTCTCGAACCCCTTCAACCCCGACAAGTTGGCCACCAGTGGGAAAATCAGGTCCTGGCACATACTTCATCAGCTGCTTCAAGGTGGCGTTGGGATTGTCGATGAGATATTTAGTTGCGGCAATGACTTCACCCAAGTTATGCGGGGCCATATTTGTCGCCATACCTACGGCGATACCCGAACCACCGTTGACCAGGAGATTGGGGTAGGCGGAGGGCAGAACGAGGGGCTCGACAAGCTGGCCGTCGTAGTTGGGCCCAAAGTCAACAGTGTCCTCATCGGCCTCGGCCACCATCGCCATGGCAGGCAGGGCAAGGCGGGCCTCTGTGTAGCGCATGGCCGCAGGGCCAGAATCTAGCGATCCAAAATTTCCATGGCCATCGATGAGGGGAAGTCCCATGGAAAAAGACTGCGCCATTCGAACCAGCGCGTCATAGATGGCGACATCGCCATGCGGGTGGAATTTACCCATTACCTCACCGACAACTCGTGAGCTCTTTACGTGACCGCGTTCTGGCCGAAGACCCATCTCAGACATCGCATGGAGAATTCTTCGATGAACGGGTTTGAGACCGTCTCGGGCATCGGGGAGTGCGCGCGAATAGATGACTGAGTAGGCGTACTCGAGGAAGGAGCCAGACATCTCATCTGAGACATCGATATCGATGATCTTCCCTGGATATTCGCCAGGTTTAGGACCGATCGGCTTCTTGCTCTTGGAGCCGGCTTTTGCGGGAGTTTTTGCGGTGGCCATGGCGGTGATTATGCCAAGACATTGCTTTAATGTGCGGGAGTGACGTGCGGTCTGGCTCCAACTATTGAAACACATTGGGCTGCTGCGGTTGCGCCGGCGCTCATGCAGATCTCAAGATCGCGATTATCAAGCCAGGAGGCAATAAATCCGCCGGCAAAGGAATCACCAGCTCCCGTGGTATCAATGACGTGAGTGGGCACTGCTGAAATTTTTATTGATTGGCCTACACGAGACTTGCCAATTGCCCCAGCAGATCCGCATTTGATGACAACTGTGGGAGCTGCCTGCAAAAGGGCGTCCAGTGCGCTTTCGAGTTGGGTGAATCCAGTTAAGAAAGTGGCCTCCTCTTCATTCATGAAAAGTGCCGACATGAGGGGCAGCCAACTTTTGATTTCATCAATATTTACCTGACTCATCCCACCCACGGTTGCTGGGTCGAAGAAGATGGGAATTTCCGATTTCTGAATTTTCGCGATCATTTCGAGAACACCGGATCGAGACCCAGGATCCAAAAGCGCGTATCCAGATAGATAGATGACTTCAATATCGGCAAGGTCGGGCAGGTCAGCAAGGCAGAGTCCAGTATTCGCACCAGTTTCGGGGAACATTGTGCGCTCGCCACTTGGATCCACGAGAACAACCACTACTCCTGTTTGTGCTCCCTCGATCACCCGATCCTCATATTCGACTCCAAGGGCGGCGAATTCGGAAATTACCGCTGTTCCCGCCGAATCGTTACCGACCCGAGCAACTATCTTGGTTGGCGCACCGCATACCTGCGACCACGATGCGACGTTTCCAGCTGCACCGCCACCATGGGTTGAGATCTTTGAGGGTGTATCGCTGCCGTAGTTGATCTTGGTCTGGATGATTGCGATCACATCGAGCATGACGTCACCGAGGCAGAGAACCCTTGCCATCAAGCTATCTCTTCTTTGCGACGGCAATATCGGCGGCCAGCGCCGCATTAGCTTTAATGATGTCGATATTGACTCTGAGTGACTCGCCCAGACTCTTTGCGTGGAAGTGCTCAAGTAGAAAGGGCGTGACGGCCTTGCCGGTGATTCCATTTTCCTTAGCTAGGGCAAGTCCGCTTGCCAGGATCTTCTCGTGGCTTGATCGATCCATCTCATCGATGACGGGGTTTGCCACAATGAGAGCGGCATGATTGGTGTCGACCATCGCGCGCGCCTGCAAGATTGCGGCAATCTCAGCAACGCTCTCAACTCGATGTTCGATGGTGAAGCCAGAGTCGGTCAGGTAGAAACCAGGAAAACTCGCAGTCTTGTAACCGACCACCGCGATGCCGAGAGTTTCAAGTCGCTCCAAAGTCGCACCGACATCCAGTATCGATTTCACGCCTGCACAGATGACCGTGATGTCCAAGATGGAAAGAGCAGTGAGGTCGGCGGATTCGTCAAAAGATTCACTGGCGCCGCGATGGACTCCGCCCAGTCCTCCCGTTGCAAAAATCGAAATTCCGGCAAGGACCGCTAAATGTGCTGTTGCGGCAACAGTTGTGGCTGCACTCGTCCCTGTAGCAACGACTATTGCAAGGTCGCGGCCGGATGCCTTTGCAATGTCATCGCGATTGGCAACTGCCTCAAGATCAGTCTCTGACAAACCGATATGCACGACACCATCAAGAACGGCAATTGTGGCGGGAATTGCACCGTGCTGGCGAACAATTGCTTCGACTTCTCGGGCTACGACGAGATTCTGCGGTCGCGGAAGCCCATGGCTAATAATCGTGGACTCGAGTGCAACGATTGGCTTTCCCGCAATTAGCCCTTCGCGAACTTCCTCTGAATAATGAATTGTTGAACTAGCTTCAATCACATGCTCACGATAGTGGATTTAATGAGAGGATTACACCGTGCATTTGTCCGAGATCATTCCTTCGATTTTTGCGGGCCTCGGACTCGCCGGTTCTCAGGACATACTTGGTCTGGGTCAGAGTCCACACGGACGTGAGTGTCTATTTCTTATCGACGGCTTGGGTGAGCAAGCACTGGCTAAATTCGCCGAATATGCACCGACATTGAGTTCGTTGGCGAGCCGGGGACCAGTCTCGACTGCCTTCCCGTCAACGACCGTCACGAGCCTCACCACTTTGATGACAGGCGTGCTACCAGGAGCGCACGGAATGTTGGGTTACACAATCCGCGTACCTCGAAGTAATGGTCGCATTCTTAATTCACTCAAGTGGGATGAACGCGTTGATCCCTACACCTGGCAACCAGTTCCTACGTATTTCGAGCGCGCAAAAGGCGAGGGGATACAAGTCTCGCACGTGGCGGCAAAGAGGTATGAAGGTAGTGGCTTTACATCGGCAGCTTTTCGCGGGGCGCACTATCGCGGTGCGAATATTTTGGATGAGATGGCAGAGCAGGCCGCAATTTCATTGAAGAAGTCACCATCGTTTACATACGTGTACGTGAATGAAGTTGATGTTGCCGGACACAGCGACGGTGTTGGTTCCGACAAATGGTTGGGCGCTCTTTCATACGTCGACCAAGTGGCTGCCACACTCGTTGAGCGATTGCCACGAGGGACGCGTATCTGGATTACCGCCGATCACGGCATGGTTAATGCCGAAGAAAAAATTGTTTTGGGGCGAGAGAATTCTTTGCTCGAAGGAATTTCACTTGTTGCGGGGGAGCCGCGCGCCAGACATCTCTATCTTGATGACGACCACCTATCTGGCCAAGGACCTAACGAAGCTGCCATTCGATATCGAGAGTATTTTGGTGATCGCATCGACGTGTACACGCGCAAAGAGGCGATCGAGGGCGAGTTGTTTGGCAAGGAAGTCTCCGAGGCATCTCACGATCGAATGGGTGATCTCATTGCCGTGCCGCATGATGCAATTGTCTTAATCGACCCCCTTCGCGTCGACTTGGAATCATCGATGGTCGGGCATCACGGCGCCATGACAGATGCAGAAAGATATGTACCACTTAGGACTGTAACGATTAATTAAGGTTATTCGGGGTCTACGTCGTTCTTTCTCGGCGTTCCGAACATGATTTCATCCCATGTTGGGACTTTGGCGCGAGCGGTCACGCCATCTTTTTCCGCATCACTATCGGGGGTCTCTCGAATGGAAACCAGACGTGGTCCCTCTCGTCCTTCAACGGGGCGAGTGATCCCAACACGTGAAACTGAAGGGTGGTTGCCGTAAATAAGGCCATGATCAGATGTGGAACGCTCGCGCGGAGCGGTGTCATCACCCAGAATCCAGTGTGCGCTCTCGTCAATGGCAGTAATCAACCGTCGCGTTTGATCAAAATTCCATTCGGCACTGCCAAGCCCATCGCGAATGGGATAGTTCAGACGAATAACCCAATTGCCGTCATCTTGGCGCCATGCGTTCCAGTCGACTGTCGTCATGTCCACTTGTCGCGGCGCGAGTTTTGCAGTCACGGTATCGAAGAAGGAGAGTGCGTTCGCGCCGGTACGGATAATGACATTGTGGGCCAGACCGATGATGTAGGTGCGCTCTTGCAAGATGGGACCTGCAAAGCGTTCCACTTTTTCCGTGGTCCATTGCGCCTCGCGCGCGAGCAAGTCAATTGATTCGCCTGCACGAAGTCGAGCTTGAATTTCCTTGACAGTGATGGAGCCGGCCTCGCTCTCGCGCACAGCCGCAAGACGTGGTTGGTTAACGGTGGCTCGCAGAGTGTCGCTGATTCGCAAGGTGTATTCGCTACCTTCGTTATCGGTCAGGGTCAAATACGCTCCGTCAGGCGTCTTCCCATTTAAACGAAGTTCAGTCACGAAGCCGAGCGTAACCGATTCCAGGTGCGGAAGTAGGGAAGCGACATCGCCATGGCGCAACAAAGGGTCGCGAAGGGGATTAGGAAGCCGCGGTGAGGCCCGTAATTATCGATCACCAGGCCTGTGACCGAGCTGGCAATGGCTCCGCCCAATGGCATTCCGGCGATCACCCACGCCAGGGTTTCGGTAATTTGCGCCGGAGGAACCGAAGTCTCTGCGACACCGTATGCCGAAACGATGAGCGGTGCGATGGCTAATCCATTACAGAAAAGCGCGATCCCGAGGAAAAGCAAGTTGGTGACGAATATCAGGGGAATTGAAAGCAAGGTCAGGGCGAAAAGAAATATCCAGAAGCGCTTGGCATGATTCATCTTCCACGAGATAACGCCGTTGGCCGCTGCCGCTGTTGCGCTTCCCGCCGCCCACAAGGCCAACATGAGTCCGGTCTTGGCAACCGCGTGATGAGACTGCATATATGCAACGACAACAATTCCCACGGCGCTGAAGAATCCACCCAGAAATATTGAAGGAAGTACGACTGCTTGCACGGTGCGATTGCGCATCACTGGTTGGTGCGGTTTGGTGAGATCACGGGGGTGGGGAGGAGGCTCGGTCTTAGTCTGGAGGGCAAAAGCTGTGGTGCCCACTAGCATGAAGATCAATCCCACTACCAGGCCAGCTGAAGGGGCAATCGACGTTGCGCAAGCAGTTGCGATCACAGGACCTAGGATGAAAACGATCTCATCCATAAGAGCCTCATAAGAGTATGCAGTGTCGATTAATTTTCGATTTTCGCCCAAGGCCCAGAGCCATCTTCGCCGGACCATTCCCCCTGCGTTCACAATGCTGGCTTCGGCAAGGATAATCGCCAGAAACCAGGTCCAAATTGGTGCTTTTTGCGTGACGAGAACAATGAAGACGATCATGAAGACGGTGCGCAAAGGGATTGCGATCAGGAGTGTTCGCTTCTGCCCAAGGCGATCAGCCGAGCGAGACCAGAATGGAAGTGCGATCGTGACGACGATGGAAGCTAGCGCAGCCAAGGAGCCGGCCAAAGCGTAGGATTTGGTGGCGTGAACGACGATAAAAATGAGGGCAAGTGAGTCCATAGAAATTGGCATGCGCCCTATGACGCCAGCCAACGAGAAACGCAGACCGCCAGGTGTCTTAAAGAGTTGGCGATAGGGCGTGAACATTGAAGAATCCTATTGCTCGCTACTGTTATCTCATGGCAAATAAAGTCTTAGCGTCCGAACTGCTAGAGCTGGCATTAGGCATAGCGCAACGTGCGGGGGAAATGTTGCTCAAGCGCCCTTCAACCTTCGAGGTCACCTCCAAATCAGTCGCAATCGACATAGCAACGCAGATGGATAGAGACAGTGAGAAATTTATTGTTCATTCGCTTCTATCCTCACGTCCCGAAGACGGGATCATCGGCGAAGAAGGTTCGGAGAGGGCATCTTCATCTGGGATTACCTGGGTCATTGATCCCATAGATGGAACGGTCAATTACCTTTATGGCCTTCCCGGTTGGAGTGTCTGCATAGCGGCTAAAGATTCCGAGGGTGGCCTCATAGGCGTCGTGCATTCACCCACAGTTGGATCCACCTGGACCGCCATGCGAGGGGGCGGGGCATTCTTCAACGGCAAGCCAATCCACTGCAATGATCCGATAGCCCTTGATCGGGCGCTGATCGGTACTGGATTTGTCTATGACGTCAGCAAGCGCGCCCATCAGGGCAGGGTGATTGCCGCCCTTCTGCCCCAGGTGCGCGATATCCGGCGGATGGGTTCGGCCGCCGTGGACATTTGCTACGTGGCCATGGGCTCATTTGACGGGTACTTTGAAATCGGCCTGAAGGAGTGGGATATTGCTGCAGCCTCGCTCGTGGCATCCGAGGCAGGCGCGCTCATCGCAACAAATGCGCAGGATCGGACGACTTGCGCCGGGCCAACCCTGTACCCAGTGCTGATTGCGGCCCTGGAACTGGGCGGAGCCTGAAGGACTTGGGCTCCATTTAGCCTTAACGCCCCAATTGTGGCAGGATAAGGCCCTTACGCGAAGTGAAAAATCTTGGCGTTTTAGGGTGCCATAACCAACTTGGATGCAAATCGGACATAAGAATGAGGACTCACCATGAACGTGCTTGACGCGGTAGACGCTGCATCGCTTCGCTCGGATATTCCAACTTTCCGTGCAGGGGATGAGCTCAAGGTTCACGTTCGAGTTATCGAAGGTAGCAAGAGCCGTATCCAGGTTTTCCAGGGCATCGTCATTCGACGCCAAGGAAACGGCGCTCGCGAGACCTTCACCATCCGCAAGGTTTCCTACGGTGTCGGTGTCGAGCGTACCTTCCCGGTTCACACGCCAGTCATTGAAAAAATCGAGGTCGTTCGTCGTGGCGATGTTCGCCGTGCGAAGTTGTACTACCTTCGCGATCTTCGTGGCAAGGCTGCCAAGATCCGCGAAAAGCGCAGCGACGTTGAGGAAAGCACAAAGAAGCGTTCAGCGAAGGTGTCTGACGTTACCGAAGTTACTGAACAGGCTGAAGCTCCCGTCGAGCAAGCCTAAAGTATCTAGATGTCGCGCAAGGGTTCTGTCCTTCGCGAGTTTCCAATACTCGTTGTCGTAGCCTTATTGGTTTCTCTGATCATCAAGAGTTTCTTCGTTCAATTTTTCTATATCCCCTCAGGGTCTATGGAAACAACCCTTGAGATTCACGATCGCGTAGCGGTGAATAAGGTTCCCTTTCTTTCTCACTCTATTCAGCGCGGCGACATCATTGTCTTCCATGACCCAGATCATTGGTTGCCTGATCCTTCACCAATCACAGAGCCATACATTCTCGCGAAAATTCAGGATGGATTGATTGCCGTAGGCGTGCTTCCCAACCCTGCCAAACAACACCTTGTAAAACGAGTTATTGGTGTGGCTGGCGATCACGTTGTGTGTTGTGATAACAATAAGAAAATTACTGTCAATGGGAAGCCCTTGAATGAGCCGTACATCTACAAAGGCGACAACCCAAGTGATATGAATTTTGACGTCACCGTTCCACCAGGAAAGGTCTGGGTGATGGGGGATCACAGAGGGGCAAGCGCCGATTCCCGATACCACTTAGATGACATCAATAAAGGGATGGTTCCTTTGAGCAAGATTGTTGGTCGAGTCGTCGCGGTTATCTGGCCGGCGAGCCATGCCAAGATCGTGCACCACATAAACGCTTTGAAGTAACAAAGCCTAGAGATCATGAAAGTCATCGAGCGACTTCTGCTTGATGCGGGAATAACACCAATCGCGGGCGTTGATGAAGCAGGACGTGGCGCATGTGCGGGACCATTGGTGGTCGCGGCAGTGATCTTGCGGGATCCCTTTGCACCCGAATTGGCCAAGGTGCGCGATTCGAAGGAAGTTTCGGAAAAAGATCGAGAGGCACTCTACGACGTCGTCGTCGCTGCGGCGGAGTCGATCTGCGTCATTGAAATCCCTTCGTCGGTGGTGGACGAGCGCGGAGTTCATGCTGCCAATATTGATGGAATGCGCAGGGCGGTGAATGGGCTTACTACATTGCCCAAATATGTTCTTACAGATGGTTATGTGATTCCTGGCTTGGGGTATCCAACCTTGGGCGTCTGGAAAGGCGACCAGGTAGTGCACACCATTAGCGCTGCATCAATCATCGCCAAAGTCACGCGGGACAGAATTATGCGCGAAATGGACGGAGAATTTCCAGGTTACGGTTTCGCACAACATAAGGGGTATGTGACTTCAAGCCACACGAAGGCTTTGCAAGAGCTTGGCCCATGCGCGGTGCATCGCTGTTCCTTTTCAAACGTGGCTGCCTTTATCAACAGAACGGACTGGCCCACATTCGCCAAATAGTTGCGGGTTTCCTGCAATGTTCGTCATTTACGGTTGCGGGACGATGGCTACAGAAAAGCGACCGCAAACAAGAAACAAGACCGTTGGCGCCTTTGGCGAGAATGCCGTTGTCGACTTTATCCGCCAACAAGGTGCAACTATCGTCGATCGCAATTGGCGAGTCAAAGAAGGGGAGATCGACATCGTTGCCCAACTCGGTGACGGAAGTTTCGCCTTTGTCGAGGTCAAGACGCGTACGTCGATTACCTATGGGCATCCCCTGGAATCCATAAATTCTTCCAAGGCGCACCGCCTCCAGCGCTTGGCCCTTGCGTGGCTTGCAACTCATCAATCTCTTGGGCACGAATATCGAATTGATTGCGTTGCTGTGATTATTTCGGCGAATGGAAAATTCACCATCGAGTACAGAAAGAACGTACTGTGATCGCGAGCCAGAGATGACTTTGGGACAGAGTCTGACGGTGGCTCTCTTTGGTCTTGATGGACATGTTGTCACGGTGGAAGCCGATATTGCCGATGGACTTCCGGCATATGTTCTCCTGGGCCTTCCTGATGCGGCCCTGACTGAGTCTCGCGACCGCGTTAGGGCTGCATTGGTCAACTGCGCAGAAAGTTGGCCAAATAGAAAGGTCACCGTCTCTCTCTCGCCTGCGTGGTTGCCTAAGAGTGGGTCGAGTTTTGACCTGCCAATCGCGGTTGCTTTGCTGGCAGCGCAACAGGTGATTCCCGCAGAACGCTCCAGTGATATCGCCTTCCTCGGCGAACTGGCACTTAATGGTCATATCCGCGGCGTGCGCGGCGTCCTTCCGTCCTTGATTGCTGCATACAAAGCCGGGATAAAAATTGCGGTGGTGCCTTGGGTTAATCGCGTGGAAGCCCAACTCGTGCGTGAGATGACAATAATTCCTATGGAGCATCTGGGTTCGCTTCTGCGCTGGCTTCGCACTGGGGAAAGAGATGTAGTGCAAGAACTCGATCTCGCGGAAGATGCATGTGAATCGCCATTCGACTTTTCTGATGTGGCGGGCCAAGAGCGCGCAAGATTGGCCGCTGAAGTCTCAGCAGTCGGAGGTCACCATCTTTTGCTTATGGGTCCTCCAGGTGCCGGCAAGACGATGATTGCTCAACGACTTCCCGGCATTCTTCCAACGCTTAGCCGAGAGGAATCTCTGGAAGTCACCGCAATTCATTCAATCGCCGGGGGATTGAGCACCAGGTCGCCGCTGGCCAGTGATGCTCCATTTGTAGCGCCCCACCACAGCGCGACGAGGGTCGCGATGGTCGGTGGCGGTTCGCACACCATCAAACCTGGCGCGTGCTCCCTTGCTCATCGCGGCGTCCTCTTTATTGATGAAGCACCTGAATGTGACTCGGGGGTCCTTGATTCATTGCGCCAGCCCCTGGAGTCCAACTCCATCACTATTGCTCGAGCGATAGGAAGCGTGACATATCCTGCGCATTTTCTCTTAGTTCTAGCGGCGAATCCCTGCCCCTGCGGAAAGTTCTCTGGTCGAGGCCGCAACTGCACCTGCACCTCTCAACAAGTCCGCCGATACTTGGGCAAATTATCAGGACCGCTGATGGATCGAATTGATTTGAGAGTTCAAGTCGACCCCCTAAGCCGGGTCGAATTGAGCAGACTCGAGTTGGGGCAGACCAGCGCCACCATCAAGGATCGGGTTGTAGCGGCTCGCTCGGTGGCTTCGCTTCGCTTTTTCCAAGAGAAATGGTCGCTCAATTCTGAGATCCCAAGTCGTGCACTCCGCACCAAATACCAGCCAGAGAAATCGGCCATGAACTTTTTGCATTCTGAACTGGATCAGGAACGAATCACCGCACGTGGATTGCATAAAGTAATGCGAACCGCTTGGAGCATCGCTGATATGTCCGGCCATTCTCGCCCCACCCTGGCAGACACCCAGATTGCCTACTCTCTGCGAGAAGGCTCCGGCTCATGAATGTTGAAGAAGCTCGCGCCATACTTTTCTCTTGCATTGAAGGCGGATCGACATTCTGGTGTCGCGAAATCGATGAACATGGTCCACTTGACACACTTCAAAGACTTCGGGCTGGCGCATATGACCCGATTCGGTTTGCAAAGACCAACGCGAAGGCAGTTGAGGCAAATTCTTCAACAGTTTTGGCGGAGATCGCACGTCACGGCGGCCAATTCATTACTCCCGAGGGTGGGCAATGGCCCGAAAGACTTAACGACCTAGCGGCGGTGCCGATTGGTTTGGTCGTCAAAGGTTCCATTGATGCGCTCCAAATTCCATCCCTAGCAATCGTAGGCACTAGAAATCCAACGAATTACGGTGTTCGTGTGGCGGGAGATTTCGCTGCCGGATTTGTCGATCGCGAGTGGGCCATTGTGAGTGGAGGGGCATACGGAATTGACGCGGCGGCACACCGTGGGGCCCTTATCGCTGAAGGTGTCACCGTTGCCATTCTTGCCGCCGGTATAGATGTGAACTATCCAGGCGGGCATGCCCGTTTGTTTGCTGAGATCGCAGAGAGCGGGGCACTCGTATCCGAAGTGATGCCAGGTGTTCGGGCGATTCCGGCGCGCTTCCTTACTCGCAACCGACTCATTGCCGCGCTTTCTTGCGCGACTCTTGTAGTTGAAGCCGCTTTTCGAAGTGGCTCACTTCGTACAGCGCGTGACGCGGCGGAGTTGATGAGACCAGTCATGGCAATCCCTGGTCCCATATCCTCACCGACAAGTGAAGGATGCCACCGTTTGATTGGGGAACGGGCAGCTGAAGTTGTCACATCGGTGGCCGATGCAGTGGAGTTCGTGGCCTCGTACAGGTGAGAGACTTGCCCCGTGAGTGAATTTCGATCTGGCTTCGTAGCCATTGTTGGACGTCCAAATACAGGAAAGTCGACCCTGGTTAATGCCCTCGTTGGCAGCAAGGTTGCAATCACTTCTCCGCATCCCAACACGACCCGTCACGCGATCCGCGGAATCGTTAATCGCCCCGATTTCCAAGCGATCTTGGTCGACACCCCAGGCATACATAAACCCAAGACTTTGTTGGGCCAGCGCCTCAACGTTGTCGTTGGTCAGAGTCTTGATTCTGTCGACGAGATCGTCATGTGTCTTCCGGCAGATGAAAGTTCAGGGTCAGGCGATGAGTTCATCATCCAAGAAATCGCAAGGCACCCAAAGTCAAAGAAAATTGCAGTGATCACAAAGACGGATCTAGTTTCCAAAAACGCGCTGGCCGGAAAGTTGGCCGGCATTGTGGCCCTTGCGAAAGATTTTACATGGCATGAAATTGTTCCCGTCTCGGCGGTGATTCATGATCAAGTCGAACTTCTCGCTGAACTCATCGGCGCCTCGCTTCCACCAGGGCCGGAGTTCTATCCCAAAGGGATGACCAGCGATCAGAGTCAAGAGAAGTGGATTTGCGAACTCATTCGTGAGGCGGCTTTGCGTGATGCGCGTGAGGAACTGCCTCACTCGATTACCGTAACGATTGATGAGATGTCGCAACGCGAAAATACAGGTGATAAGCCTTTCTTTGATATTCACGCCACCATTCACATCGAGCGTGATTCGCAAAGAGGCATCTTGCTCGGTCATAAAGGCGAGCGGCTAAAAGACATCGGAACGCGAGCGCGGGCCGATATTGAAAGAATATTGTCTGCCAGAGTCTTTCTTGGTCTTCACATAAAGGTTTCAAAGGACTGGCAAAGAGATCCGAAACTTTTGGAGCGATTGGGATTTAACGAAAACTAGTTACTGGCAGCTCTTATGTGTAGCTGCGCTCGGTGTTGCTGCGCCTTGTGTTGCACGTGCGACTAAGACTCTTGGTGAACCAGAATTCATCTGATTGTAAGTTGAATCCATGAGAGTTTGCACGGGAGCAGGTGCTGAAGTTCTAAAGGCAAGATACTCAGGGCCATAAGAGACCGCCTGGAAGTTGATCGAAGTGGCTGTTGGCGCAATCCATACAGGTGATGAGAATCCTGTGCATGCCAATGTGGTACTCGAAGCATTGGTCGTATCCAACTTGTGCATCGCACTGCATGTGAACCATGTGTAAAGGCCACGGCTGCCGGCACGAACGCCTTCGCCAAGCACAACTGAATTGCAGTACAACTTGCTACCTGCTGTATTGGCAAAGCTTGCTTTCCAGTTCTTGCTCAACTCAAGTTCTGTTGTAACGGTCTTAACGAAAGTTGTTATCTGCTTCTGTGAAAAACCACCCGA